>JAIXUZ010000330.1 GCA_027483285.1 Bacteroidota bacterium | reverse complement strand
TACCATAACAGGCAATACTATATACAGCCTTTCGTGTGCGGCAACCCACACTTCTACTACTACATCATCAGCAGCTATTGGTATATCTTATACAGCATCAGTTTCTAGCGGGCATATTATTTCAAACAATACCATACATAGCCTTTCGGCAACAGCTAGCGCAGCCGCTGCTAACGTTATAGGTATATACTATTCGCCAGCAATTAGCGGCACAGGCAATAGTATTGATGGCAACTTAATTCACTCATTAGCATTAAGCACCTCATCTGCCAGCGGCTCTATTAATGGCATCTACTTAAATCAAGGCACAACTACAGTATCAAACAATATGATACGTTTGGGTATAAACGCCGCAGGTAGTAGCTTAACCACGGGCTATGCTATTAATGGCATAAACGAAATTTTAACATTAAACAACTTCTACTCAAACAGTGTGTATATTGGTGGCACAGGCGTTGCCAGCAGCACCAGCCCTACTTATGCTTTATTAAGTGCAGGCACAGGTACACGCGCTATTCAAAACAACATTTTTTGGAACGCCCGTTCTAACGCAGCCGGAACCGCAAAGCACTTTGCTATACGCTACGCTACCGCAACAGGTTTAACCTGCAGTTTTAACGATTTATTAGCCACCGGCACAGGAGCTGTATTAGGCAATATTGGTGGAACAGATAATACATCGTTGGCCGCTTTAAGTGCCAACAGTATTAGTGCCGACCCAATGTTTATTAACCCTACCGGCAACGCTGCAAGTGTTGATTTGCACATTCAAGGCCCACCAACAGCAACTCCTATAGAGGGCATTGGCGTAGCAACACCTGTGCTTATTGACTTTGACAACCAAACCCGCGCATCATTTACTGCTGAAGATATTGGTGCAGACGCAGCTGTGTTTATACCTATAGACCAAACAGCCCCAACTGTTATTTATACTCCTTTTGGCGGCGCTTGTAACTCTATTGGAGCTGGTACTTATAATGTAGCAAACGTTGCCATTACCGATGCCTCTGGTGTAAATACCACTGCAGGCACTAAACCCCGTATTTACTTCAAAAAATCAACCGATACCAACGATTTAACCGGCTGGAAATTTGTTGAGGCCAACGGCACTACTTCTCCTTTCAACTTTGATATTGACTTTTCATTGTTAAACGCAGGTTCTGTTAGTGCAGGTGACATAATACAATACTTTGTTGTAGCCCAGGATGAGGGCACGTACGTAGTAACACCCAACATAGCTATAAACTCTGGCACTTTTGCAGCCAGCCCAAGCAATGTTGCACTAACATCAACCGCATTTCCAATTGGAGGGACAATAAATACATTTACAGTATTACCCTGCGAAGGAACGATTACTGTTGGCTCTACAAGCACCTATACATCATTTACCCGCAGCGATGGTATTTTTAACACTATAAACCAAGCTACATTAACAGGAGACCTGGTTATTAATGTAGAATCTAATATTACTATTGAAGATGGAACTGTAGCGCTTAACCAGTGGACAGAAAGCGGTGTTGGTAATTATACGGTTACTATCCAGTCGAGCACACCGGGTACAAACCGCGATATTGCCAGTGCGGCAGGTTTTGCAGGTGGCCTGTTCAGGATTAATGGGGCCGACCGTGTGACATTTAATGGTGGCACAGGCTCTGCACGCGACTTAACCTTTAGGAACCCAAGCACAGCCAATACGGCTGCAACTTTTGTTTACCTAAATGACGCCACAAATAATACAATGAATAATTGTATTATTGAGGGGGCAGGCACCAGCACGACATTAGGAACGTTAATGTTCTCTACAGCTGCTGCTACCGGAACAGGTAACGACAATAACACAATAACAAATTGTGATATCCGCGATTTAACAGTTGGCAGCGGTACACCATACAATGCCATATATGCATTGGGTACTGCAGCAAGGGAAAATAGTGGTAACACTATTTCTAACTGTAATATCTTTAACTACTACGTATCTAACGCGGTTAGCAATGGTGTGTTAATAGCCGCCAATAACTCTGGCTTTACAATTGACAATAATAAGTTTTACCAAACTGTATCACGCATTAACCACACGAGCGAACATTACGCTATACAGGTTACCCAGGCGCTTGCCGGCGGCACAACTACCATTAGCAACAACACCATTGGCTATGCAAGTAACACAGGCACTGGCATATACACCTTAACAAACGCCTCTGGCAACTCAAGGTTTAATGCTATTTATGTAAATGCAGGCACAACCAGCATTACAGGCAACACAATACAGGGCATAACTTTTACATCAAATACAGGCGGTGCTAATATTACCCCTGCGTTGTTTTCTGGTATATCATTACTGGCAGGCAACAGCACTATTACGGGCAACACTATTGGCTCTACAACCAGCACTGCAGCAGGTACAAAAATTACCATTGCATCTAATGTTGGAACCGTAGGTATGACATATGGTATACGCAGTGCATCAACAGGTACGTTGAATATATCAAACAACAATATTGGTAATATCTCGCTAAGTAGCTCAAGCACAACAAATGGTGTTACGTTTTATGGTATAAATACCACAGCTGGTGTTAATACAATATCGGGCAATACTATAGGCAGCGAAACGCTTGCCAACAGTATTCAAATTACCAATACTACCGGCACCAATAACGGATGTTCTATACAAGGTATCATTAACTCTGCAACATCAGGCGCGCAACCTATTACCAACAACATTATTGCCAACTTAACCAACAATAACAACAGCGGAAACTCTGCTACTGTTGCCACAGGCGGCGTGGGTGGTATTAGCGTATCGGGTGCTGGCCAGTACACCATTACAGGCAACAGTATTAAAACCCTGAGTACTGCTACAACCTACAGCGCTGCTACAGGTCCTGCTGCTTTTGGTATCGTTTCATCGTCAACCAATGCCGCAACCAACATCAGCAATAACTTAATTACTGATATCACCTCATCGTTAACAACAGGCAGCACCCAGGCTGTGGGTATTAGTGCTACTGCAGGTGTTAACACCATTAGCAATAATAAGATTACAGTAATACGTAACAACACGCAAAACACTACTACGGTGGCTGCCTCTGTAGGTATTAATATGGCCAGTACAACAGCAGGTCAAAACATATCTGGCAATACCATTCACTCATTAATAACAAACTCTGGTTTAACAGTAAGGGCATACGGTATTAACTATGCGGGGCCAACATCGGGCACCAACAACATAGCTGCAAATACCATCCACAGCTTTACGGCTAATAATACTACCAGCAACAACATACAGGCAGGTATTTACCTTGCTTCAGGAACCTGTACGGTAGCTAACAATGTTATCCGTTTAGGCTTAAAAGCCGATAATAGCCCAGTTGATTATTCTAACCTATTGGTTGGTATTCAAGATGCATCAACATCTGTAAATAACATTTACTACAACTCTGTATTCATTACAGGTGCTTCAACATCGGGCATTGCAGGCAATAGCTATGCAATGTACAGGTCGGCAACCCCGGGCGCAACAGAAACGGTTAAAAACAACATTTTTGCTAATAACCGCACTGGCGGTTCATCAACATCGCGCCACTTTGCCTATGCATCAAACACATCGGGCAACATAACAATGGATAATAATATTTTCCAAACAAACACTGCTATTACCACTTATTATGGCTTTAGTATTGATGGAACAAATGCTGTTACAGGTGTTACTGCACTTCATGCCATACGTGCTTCTATAGCTGGCCAAAACCTGCGTTCGGGTGTTGGCACACTGGCTAAAATAAACTTTATGGCAGCCACTGCCGATACTGCATCATTCAACTTAATGTTGAATGACATTAACTGCGCAGTAGGCGCCGGTTTAGGTATTACTAGCATTACTAATGATGCTTATGGTTTTACCACAAGGGCTACAGGAAGCACAGCGCCTACAACTATTGGTGCGCACCAGTCAAGCTCATTCCAGCCTATTAGCACTACCGATGCGGCTAACGGCACCGACATTTACACCCCGCTTGTTACTGCACCAACCATACCTGCACAAAGCGCGGCTTGTGGTTCTACACTAACAATAAATACCACAGCTACAATTACTGATGTTGGTACCGGGGTAGATGGAACTATTATGCCAACACTATGGTGGAGGTTATCTGGCGGTTCATGGGCGGCATCTCCTGCTGTATCTAACACAGGCAGCACCTATAACTTTAGCTTTAATATTACAGGCCTAACAACAGGCCAAACCTATGAGTATTATGTTGCTGCCCAAGACAATGCCGATACGCCAAACATTTGGTATAGCTCGTTTACATCAACTACCCCAGTACATGCCGACCCATCGGCTACGGGCTCGCCCTTTGGCAGTGGCATAACATCGTTTGCTACCAATAGCGCAACACCGCTTAGCGGCACAGTAACAGTAGGCGCAACAGGCGGTGCAACTTATACTTCATTATCTAGATTTGATGGTTTATTTGCCGCTATTAACGCCAACGGCCTATCGGGTAACTTAACCGTACTGGTACGCAGTAACACTGCAGAAGATGGCAACCAACCATTAAACCAATGGAGTGAATACTGCGGTACGGGATACAAAATATTAATTGCCCCAGAAGACCCTTCAATTAAAACACTATCAGGCAGCTTATTAGGCATGGGCTTAATACAGTTAGACGGGGCTGACCGCGTGACTATTGATGGCAGGTACAACAATACCGGCACAACACGCTACCTTAAATTTGTTAATACATACACTGGCAGCGGTGGCAGCGAGAATGATGTGTTTAGGTTTGGGTCTACCGCCACTAACGATACAATACGCTTTTGCGACATTGAATGCAGTTCTACCAAAGAAGCGGGTGGGGCAATCAATATCTCTACTAACAGCTCAAACATTGTAATTGATAATAACCTTATACACGGCGGCACCTCTTGGACATCAAACTGTATTTTGGCCGATGGTTCATCAAATATTACAATTACCAATAACGAGCTTTATAACTTCTCTATAGCTTCTGGCCTAAGGGCTTACGGCATACGTGTAAATGCTGGCAACGGCAGCAACTGGACCATTACAGGCAACAGTGTGTACAATACAGGTACAAACACAATTGGTTTACAATCAGGTATCAGTTTCTTACCAGGAACCACTTCAACAGGGAATACTATTAGCAACAACTATATTGGTGGTAGTGCTGCCAATGCGGGGGCTTGCACAAGCTGTGGCAATAAAATGTGGCGTAACGGCTACTCACCAACCTCTACATTAAACGAGTTGGTTGGCATTGGTGTATCTGCGGGTTCTGTAACGGTAAGTAACAATACCATTAAGCGGATTTGGAACTCAGACCCATACTACTCTGCAATAGTGGGTGTTCAGGTTGCAGGTTCAACAGCCATAGTAAGTAACAATACTTTAGGCGGAACCTATTTAGCAGACTACCAAACCGATCCAGCCAATGCTGATGCTCTTCAGGTTGACGGTGGCGCAGACATATCTTTCCCGGGCTATTTATATGGTATTACATCACTGGCTAGCTCGGCTATTACAATTGATGCCAACATTTTTAACATCATGTTACAAAACGGCGCTACTTCGGGTGGGGCTTTAACATCAATTTTGGTGCAAGGCTCGGGTGTAGCAACCATTACAAATAATGATAATGCAACCAATGGCAATCAAGAAACGTGGGGTATTTATGGCTGGTACTCTTATGGTATTTGGCTGGAGCCCTCTGCCTCATCAAGCGGCCATTTAATTGCTAATAACAAAATGGTTACCCCCAGAATTCTTGGTTCTGGTATATCTCAAGTAGCAGCAGTAGGCATTTATGTAAATATTTTAGGTAGCCGCACAGTTAGCGGAACTATAAAAAATAATACTGTTACAGATAATTATACTGTAGAAAACAGCGGTATTACTGAGGGTATTTATGTAACAGCACAAAGCGGCAACTCATCAAGCAGCGGCAACTGGGATATTATAAATAATATGGTATACTTGTCTAACCCTGGCCAAACCTTAATAAGGACTGAGATAGATGGTATTGATGTTGCCTTAAACTCATCATCAACCGTAAACGTACATTACAATACCGTTTGGGTTGATGGTTTTAACAGGAACAACACTACTACATTGGCCAACCCATCAACAAGCTTTTTAAGTTTACCTGGTGTTAGTGGTAATGCTACCCTTAACATTCGCAATAATATATTTATTAATACAAGGCAGGGTGGTAGCCCAAACTCTGATACTTACCACACAGCTATTTGGCGCAACACAGCATCAACAAGCGGATTTAGCAGCGATAATAACCTGTTTATGATAAGGACAGGCGCTACCTATAGCAGGATGGCTGTTTGGGGATTAAACTCTATGTTTAACCTGGTAACATGGCAAGGCTTTAGCAGTGGTGACGCGAATAGCTACCAAGCTACGTGGAATAACAGTACCTCAACCTTCTCTACCAACAACCTAAATCCTGCTGCATTATTTACCCAATCTTCCGGTGTGGCTGACCTACGTATAGATTTAACAGATGGCGAAAGCTACCAGTTTGTTGATGCATTAGGTGCTGTAGTGGCAACCACTACCGATATTGATGGTGAAACCCGCAATGTAACCACTCCTGATATTGGTGCTGACGAGTTTGCAGCATGTTCTATTACCGCTAATACTGTTACCAGTGCGCAAACTATTTGCAGTGGTACAGCCCCTACACTGCTTGATGGCAGTATACCAACAACCACGCCGGCTTCGCCAACATACCAGTGGGAATCGAGCACAACATCGGCCACTACAGGTTTTAGCGCCATTAGCGGTGCAACAGCCGAAGACTACACACCAGGAGCGCTAACACAAACTACCTGGTTCCGCAGGGTGGTATACGCCAGCAGCTGCTCTAACAACAGCACCGCAGTACAAATTACTGTTAGCCCAATACCAACGGCCAACGCCGGTGCTAACCAAACCATATGCTATAGTGGTGGTACCATTACTGGCGCATCGGCAACCAACAACAATGGCTTTAGCTGGAGCACATCGGGTACAGGCACATTCTCGCCAAACAACACAACCCTTGCGGCTACATATATACCAAGCGCAGGCGATATTACCTCGGGCACTGTAACTCTTACTCTTACAGCCACCAACAGCGGCTGTACAGATGCTACCGATAGCAAAGATGTGACGATAATAATGGCAAACAACTGGATAGGCTCTACCAGCACCGACTGGTTTACATCATCTAACTGGTGCTTAAACGGTGCTATACCAACTGCCACAACCAACGTTGCTATACCAAGCAGCCTTGCTACCGATTTTGACCCATTGGTTAACGGCGCAGGCGCGGTTTGTGGTTCTATCTTTGTAAATGCCAATGGCATTATAGGCATTGCCGGAGGCAACAACCTTGATATACATGGCGACTGGAACAACAGCGGCACGTTTGATTACAACACCAGCACCGTTACCTTTAAAGGCAGCACCAACACAAATATTGGAGGTGCATCAAGCCCGCACACGTTCTACAACCTAACAGTTAATAAAGTCTCCGCTACAGCCCCGGTTATCAGCACAGATAATATCAATGTGATAAACCAAACCACGATTACCCAAGGGGTATTTAAAATTGATGCCACTACGGTTGTTGATTTAGGTAGTGTTAACACAGTAATTTCATCTAATGGTACTTTACACGTAAACGGTGGCGATGCAACTGCTACAGGCATAACATCGGCCGGAGTGGTTAACCCCGAAACAGGCACGCTTGATGTAAGTAACGGTATAGTATTTACCGGTGGTGCATTTAACCAGTCTACCGCTACGGTTACCCTAAGCAAAGGCGGAGCAAACTCTAACACAGCTGCTGTATTTACTGCCGATGGCAACACTGCAATAAACATTACCGGCGGCTCTGTAATATTCCAGTTGGCAAATGCCGGCACAGCGGGCGATGTTAGCATTGCATCGGGCGCGGGTACTAAAACCATTACCGGTGGTACATTCCAGTTTGGTAATGCAGCTACAACCATTGGCCAAGTATTTAAAGTAGATAATAACGCTGTAGACTTTAACAACTTTACTGTTGATAATAGCAACGCTACTACACCAACCGTGCGCCTAACAAGCAACGCGGCTATCAACAGCCAGGGTGTATTGGCCGTTAACAGTACGTTAGACCTTAACCAGCGCTTATTCCTGATAAACAATAACTCGGCCAGCGCAATAACACGCACCAGTCCGGGCTATGTAATGAGCGAAAGCCAAAACGGTTCATCGCGTATTGTGTGGAACCTTGGTGGTACTACTGGCACAAATTATACTTTCCCATTAGGAAATGCTGCAGGTACTTACATGCCGATTACTATGAATTTGAATAGTGGTAACATTGGTTTTGCCGGTATTTCATCGTACAAATCTATAGGTGCAACCAGCGGCAACTGGCCATTAGGTTCTGAGGCCGTAACCAGCGTTGCCAACCCAGGACAGGCTGTACAACGTTTCTGGCATTTAGAGTCCAGCGCATCTCCAACTACGTATAATGTGGATGTAACTTTCTCTTTTGATAATACTGAAGACCCAACACTGGGCCTATCATCCGTTGTTAAAATGCAGCGTTACAACAAGCCTACAAACTCTTGGGATTTTGCATTGCCAGGACAGGTTTTTGCAAACACCACCACACGCACTGTTATGGTACCTGGCATCACCAAGTTCTCCTGGTGGGGCGGTGGTAACGACGCCAGCAACAACAACCCTTTGCCTATTGAGCTGACCAACTTTAAAGCAAGCTGCGATGGTAATGAAGTACGTATAAACTGGACTACCGCTTCTGAAGTAAACAACGATTACTTTACCGTACAACGTTCTGCCGACCTTGTAACATTTGACAACATTGCTGTTGTTGAAGGTGCAGGAAACAGCAACACAGCGCTTAACTACGATGCTATTGACAACAACCCGGTTGATGGTATTGCTTACTACCGATTGGTACAGACTGACTTTAACGGACAGACAGAAACATTTAGCCCTGTAGCGGTAACCTGCAGCAGCAGGCCTGTTGATGTGGTTAGCGTATACCCCAACCCTGCCCAAAACGAACTGAATATAAACGTTAACCTAACAGGCAATGACCATGGCACATTGGTTGTATATAACCACCTTGGCCAACAAGTATTTACCCGTACTATTAATGCTGATAAAGGGTTTAACAACTATACCTTAGATGTTAGCGGCTTTGCAGCAGGGCAGTACTTTGTAAACATTAACTTAGGATCGCGTGTATTGCCGGTACAAAAACTGGTTATTACCAGGTAATTGTAAATTGGTTTATAAAACAGAAAAGCCCCGCCTAAACGACGGGGCTTTTTTTGCGCTTTATGCGGCTTTTAATGTATTAACTCAATGCATTCCAGCCCTGCGCCTGCAGCGGAATCATCGGGCCATTAGCGGGCACCAAATTAGCCCCTTCGTCTTTAGGGGTTATATGGCCAATAATGGTGATGCTGGGGTTATGTTTTATCTTATCAAAATCATCAATGCTAATGGTAAAAAGCAACTCATAATCCTCTCCCCCATTCAGCATGCAGGTGGTAGGGTCCAGGTTAAGTTCGCGGGCAGTGTCGTAAGCCACAGGGTCAATAGGCAACTTATCTTCGTATATAGTGCACCCTACACCCGACTGTTTGCAAATATGCAGCAGTTCTGATGATAGGCCGTCCGATACATCTATCATTGAAGTGGGCTTAACCCCCATTTCCCCTAACAGGTCAATAATATCCACACGTGCTTCAGGCTTAAGCTGGCGTTCCAATATGTAATCAAACCCTTCTAAATCGGGCTGAACGCCGGGGTTCTCAATATAAATCTGTTTCTCGCGCTCCAATATCTGCAAGCCTAGGTAGGCCGACCCTAAGTCGCCGCTAACACAAACCAAATCGTTAGGCTTGGCACCATCGCGGTACACCTGATTGCCTTTTGTGGCAGTGCCTGTAGCGGTAATGCTAAGCACCAACCCAGCGGTAGACGATGTAGTATCGCCCCCCACCAAATCAACTTTATATTGCTGGCAAGCTAATAGCATACCGGTATATAATTCTTCTACAGCTTCTAATGAGAACCGATTAGATAATGCCATGCTTACAAACACCTGTTTGGGTTTGCCGTTCATAGCGCAAATATCGCTCAGGTTTACCACAATAGCCTTGTAGCCCAGGTGCTTAAGCGGCATATAGGTAAGGTCAAAGTGAACACCCTCTACCAACATATCGGTAGTAACAAGGGTTACCTCATCGGCGTTGATTTCTATCACCGCGGCATCATCGCCCACACCTTTTATGGTGCTGTTGTTGTGTATTTTTATGTTCTTCGTAAGGTGGTCTATAAGGCCAAACTCGCCCAATTCAGACAGTTCTGTACGGTTGTTTTTATTCTCGAAAATGTCCATGCTCTTAATCGGGTTATTTTAAATATGTGTTTGAGGAAACGGAATTTTAATCTCGTTTGCTTTAAATGCTTTTTCTACTTCAAAACGTACATCGCTCTGTATATCACCCACACCGTAGCGTTCTTTGGTAAAAAACTCAAGGTCGAGGATTAATGAGTCTGGGCCAAAATCAACCAAACGCACTTGCGGGGCGGGCTCTTTTTCTATTTGCGGGTGGCGCTCTGCAATGTCTTTAATAAGCTTTGTTGCCTGCTCCAGGTTAGTGCCGTAGGCCACGCGGGTGCGTACGGCAAACTCTATAATGTTATTACTCTCGTTACTCCAGTTTACTACGGCATCGCTAAGGAACTTAGAGTTAGGGATGATGTATAAAACCCCCTCTTTTGTCATAATGTGCGATGTGCGTATGTTGATAGACTGTATAGTGCCCTTGCGGGTGCCAACCTCAATAATATCGCCCACTTTAATGGTTCGTTCAAAAAGAATGATGATGCCTGAAACAAGGTCGAAAAACACCTGCTGCAAACCCAAACCAATGCCCACTAACAACGCAGCCGAGCCTGCTACCAGTATGGTAATATCAACACCAACACTCTCTAAACCAACAGTAAGGCCCAGTATAAAAACTATGTATTTTATAATTTGATAAACGGCGTAGCGGCTGCCCTCATCTAAATGCCCGTGGGTTACCTGGCGCTTTAGCACCCCATTTAAAAACGACAGGATGATGCGCACCACCAAAAACACCAACGATAGGAATACCAAGTGGTAAACCGTAATATGGTAGTGGCTAAAGCTTACAATATCGTACTCTAAAAACTTTTTCACGGTGCAAATATCGGCTAATTGGGCAACACTATTTTTATGTAATATGCGTTTGAATAATATATTTACCAAAAAAGCCGAATGAAAAAACTACTTATCTGCATATTAGTTGCTGTTTTTTGCGGCAACACAAGAGCACAAACGCCAGACGTTTACCATGGGATTAATGCATCGGCAAGCGATGCTACACAACTATATGACAGTGGAATATCGCCTGGTTTAGGATATTTTTTGGATATACACTTAAAAGGGCGTACGTGGTTATTTATGCAGTTTGATATTATAAGACACAGATATAAATACAGTGTCGACAAATTGAATGAACACACTGTTACAATAATTGATTTAAATATACCTGTACGTTTCGCCTTCCGGTTAGGAAAAGAGGATGCTAAGTTCACTTATTATCCTAGTGTTGGTTTTGGATTATATTGCCCAGGTTATTATTCTATCAACTATAAAACAAACACAATGTTTAATGACAGGGCGTATTTTGGCTACGATGACCCCATTTACCCCATGTTTAATCTGGGATTTGAAACAAAATATCGTATAAACGAAAGGAACAATATAGCCATAGGTATTAATAGCAATTACATGCTGTATGGGCTATTTACCTCAGCATACCTAAAATTTGGGTGGAATAAGTATAAGAAATAGTACTAAATTACTTTCTCCATTTTTATGTTAGAGCGTGCGTAATGTCCCAGCTCAAACTCCGCATCGGTAAAGCCGTATTTGCGGTATAAATGGATGGCAGGGCCTAGTGATGTGTTAGAGAACAATATCAGCTTTTTAATGCCTAAGCGTTGGGCTTCATTAATGCAATGCTGCATTAGTATGTTGCCTAAACCCAACCCTTGGTAGTTGCCCGATACCGCCATTTTTCCCAACTCAAACTCATCGCTTGTTATGCTCAGCAGGCTTACCGTACCGGCAACAGCACCATCAACCGTAGCATAGTAAATATAGCCGCCCTTATCAAGTATTTCTTCCTTTGGGTTTGATAGCGATATAACATCGTTAGGTTCTACCGAGAAATACTTTTCCAGCCACTCTACATTAAGCGTTTTGATGTGCTCTTTCAGCGCATCGGTATAGGGTATAATTTCAATGTGGGGCATTACTTCTTCCAAAAACCGTTAAGGTCTTCTTCGGCCAGCATATCAAGGTAGTCAGCATTTTCATCATCCGGGTTTTCAGGGTCAACATTGCCCTTTTTAAACTCAGCAATAGCTTTCTCAACCCTAGCGCGGTCGTCGTTGGTTATTTCTAAAAAGTCGCGTTGTAGGGTTTCGGCCACCTCATCTTCATCAAGGGCATACACCTCCCTGTTTTCAAGTACTACATATTTGGCTGTGCGGGCATTTAAAAAAGCGATGGTTTCATCCACAAAATCTTCAAAGCCCTCTTCCATATAGTCTAAGCCAATAGCGCGCACCATTTTAAGGTATTCAATAACCAGCTCTTTGCCCTTCGCAAAATCGGCTACTACGGCGGTTTCTACGCGCTCGTCTACTTGTTTAGATTTGATTGATTGGGTGTCGTATGACACCATCAACTGGTATAAGTAGCTAATGCCATCTTCGTATTCTGATAAGCCTTTCGCCTTAAAATCTGCCCCGGTAGCAGTGTAATCATCGGTAGTGTACAGGTAACTTTTTGCCATGCTGTAAAAATGAATGGCGAAGATAGAAAACCGTAGTTGAATAACTTGGTTATATTTGCCTAATAACAAAAACCCCATGAAAAACGTAAACTTTCCGTTAGAATTAACATTTAAAATAGGCACCCTTAGCAACGATTTTACCGCTGCCGATGCCGAAGGCCGCACTGTTGCCTACGTTAGGAGCAAGATATTTAAGCTGAAAGAAGATATACAGGTATTTTCTGACGAAAACCGCACCCAGGTAGATTACACCATTAAAGCCAACAAGTGGTTAGATTTTTCGGCCGCTTACCTTTTTGCCGATGGCGCAGGTAACGATATTGGCCAGGTAGCCCGTAAAGGCTGGGCATCTATATGGAAAGCCCGCTACGAAATTTTTGATGCCAACAAGCAACACGAGTTTACCATACAGGAAGACAACGCCTGGGTAAAAGTGTGGGATGCTATGTTGGGCGAAGTACCTATTTTAGGCGCTTTTACCGGGTATTTCTTTAACCCATCATACAGTGTAGTTAGCCAGGCCACAGGCCAACCCGTTGCGCAGCTTAAAAAGAAAAAATCATTCTTTGGCCGCCGTTTCAACATTATTAAACTACAACCCATTGACGAAAACCAGGAAGCCCGTGTGCTTCTTAGCTGCATGATGATGATTTTATTGGAGCGTCGTAGGGGCTAATTAGTGGCGAGTGACGTTTGACTTGTTTAGCTCTCTCCAAAAAGAATAAAAAAGCCCCGGCAGTAACTGTCGGGGCTTTTATTTATGGTGAGTATGAAATGTCTATTATTCTACCCCACTTAAATCGTAGTAAAGCGTTTCGCTCCAAAAGCCTGTAAGCTCTTCATCGGCAAGAACACTAAGAATTTCTTCGTCGTCTTCACTTAAATTTTCTGCATTAACCTCTCCTTTGTTAAACCGTTCCAATAAATTTTCAACCGCTTCGCGGCTAATATTGCGGTTTTCATTAAAAAATTCTTCGTGTTGAACTTTTACGTCTTCGTCGTCTAAATCGTAAATTTCTCCTAGCTCTAACAACGCGTACTTTCCTTTGCGGCTATTTAAAAATGCGATAGTATCATCAACAAAGCTAGCAAAGCCTTCTTCCATTAAATCAGGTACAAGTGCTTGCACCATTTTAAGGTAATCAATAACCAACTGTTTCCCTTTTTCAAAATTGGCTACAACTGCGGTTTCTTCGTCCTCATCAAATATTAGCGATTTGATTGATTTTGCATCGTACGCCACCATAAGCTGGTGCAGGTAGCTAATTTCGTGTGCATACTCAGAAAGGCCCAACGCTGTAAATTCATCATCGTTGGCTGTGTAATTGTCGGTAGTATAAAGGTAACTGCGGTTTGCCATGTTTGTAGTTTTGGCTAATTTAGCCATTGCTCCTTTACCAATGTATTAAGCTATGCTTATCATTGTGTATGTTTGGCTTTTACCCCAACCTCTCTTTCAACCCCAAACGGAATTTGCGCGAAGTATCAAGGGCAATATCGTAGCCTGCATCGGCATGGCGAATAACCCCCATTGCAGGGTCGTTGTTTAATACGCGTTTTAAGCGGCGTGCTGCATCATCGGTGCCGTCGGCAACTATTACCATGCCCGCGTGTATAGAGTAGCCTATGCCTACGCCGCCGCCGTGGTGAAGCGATACCCAACTGGCTCCACCGGCAGTATTAATCAAAGCGTTTAAAACAGGCCAGTCGGCAATGGCATCGCTACCATCTTTCATAGCCTCCGTCTCGCGGTTTGGCGATGCTACCGAACCGGTATCTAAATGGTCGCGGCCAATAACAATAGGCGCTTTTACGCGGCCGTCTTTCACCATTTCGTTAAACAATAAACCTGCCTTCTCGCGGTCGCCCATGCCAAGCCAGCAAATGCGGGCAGGCAGGCCTTGAAAAGCAATACGCTCTTGCGCCATGGTAATCCAACGGCGTAGCGATGTGTTTTCTGGGAACAGTTCTAACAACGCTTTATCAGTAGCTAAAATATCAGCCGGGTCGCCACTAAGGGCCGCCCAGCGGAAAGGGCCTTTCCCTTCACAAAACAGTGGACGAACATAGGCTGGCACAAAGCCCGGAAAATCGAACGCGTTTTTAACTCCGCGTTTGTCTTTTGCCTGGCCTCGCAGGTTGTTACCATAATCAAAAGTAATAGCTCCGCGCTTTTGCAATTCCAGCATCAGGTTTATATGGTGGGCCATGGTATCAAGGCTGTCGACCTTGTATTCTTCGGGGTTGGCATCGCGCAGGGCTTTCGCCTCTTCCACACTCATCCCCTCAGGAAAGTAGCCAATCAACTCATCATGTGCCGATGTTTGGTCGGTAAGCGTATCGGGCGTAATGTTACGCTCTATTAAGCGGCCCAACAAAGCGGTAGCATTGCATAATACGCCAATAGATATGTTTTCGCCTTTGGCTTTATGCTCCAAAGCGGCATCAATAGCCTCGTCAATATCGGTATATTTTTTATCAAGGTAGCGGGTTTCCAGGCGCTTGTCTATGCGCCACTCTTCTACTTCTGCCGCAAGGCAAACACCTTCATTCATAGTAATGGCCAACGGCTGCGCGCCACCCATTCCGCCTAAGCCTGCGGTAACGTTAAGCGTGCCTTTTAGGCTACCACCAAAATGCTGGCGGGCCAGTTCAGCATAAGTCTCATAAGTGCCTTGTACAATGCCTTGTGAGCCAATGTATATCCAGCTACCTGCGGTCATTTGGCCGTACATGGTAAGGCCTTCGGCTTCTAACCTGCGAAACTCGTCAAACGTAGCCCAATGGGGCACCAACATAGAGTTGGATATGATAACCCTTGGCGCGTCTTTATGCGTAGGCAAAATGCCTACGGGTTTGCCGCTTTGTATCAGCAACGTTTCGTCTTCTTCTAAATCTTGCAGGGCCTTTACAATCAGCTCCAGCGACTCTACATTACGTGCCGCTTTGCCTGTGCCTCCGTACACTACCAAATCTTCGGGGCGCTCGGCAACATCAGGGTCAAGGTTGTTGTGTAGCATACGCAGGGCGGCCTCTTGCACCCACCCTTTGCACGATATGGTTGTACCCGTTGGGGTTACGAAATTTGCTGTGTCTAATTTACCGCTTGCTACTGTCATAAATATCTTGTTTTGCGCTGTAAAGATACTGCGTTGTCTGATAATTATCATACTACTATTTGGGCAATACCCGTACCTTTGTATCAACCTTAAAACAGAAACATGAAAAAAATTGCATTGATACTAATTGCCCTGGTTGGCATAGCAACAGGCGCAAATGCCCAAGGCTGGAAAGAGTTGAGCAACTTTCACCATTACATGAGCGATACCTTTCACCCGGCAGAAAATGGCGACTATAAGCCATTGCGTGAGAAAGCCGATAGCCTGTACCTTTCTGCCGTAGCATGGCAGCTATCGCCCATACCGTCCGATTATAAAGAGAAAGAAACCAAAGAAACACTTGCCAAACTGGTTGGCGAGGTAAAAGCCATTGCCGAAGCTATTAAAAAAGGCATTGACGATAAAGACCTGTTTACCATGATAAACAACGCCCACGATACTTTCCATAAAATTGTAGGCGAGTGCAAAAAAGACGATGGCCACGGCCACGGCAGCCACGATGGCCACGGGCATTAACTAATTGTTTTTAACTATTTTAAACCCCTGCTGATTATTTGGCGGGGATGTCCACCTGTAAAATAATAAATTGCGAACCTCTTTCAGGGCCAATATGGATGCCGTGCATGAAGATATTGAAAGCTGTAACAGATAATTATTATTATATTTATACAATCATGGGCCGCCTTTACAAATATCTTTTTGTGCTAATTTGCATATTTAGCAATATGGATGCATATGCCCAAAGCGCCGGTGTTTATCCTTCAATATGCGGCAATAGTGGGTCTTATAATTATACTTATACTAACACTACGGGGGGAAGTCACTCGTCAGAATATAGCATATATAGAAATGGTGTACTAATCCACTCTGATTTTGATGGTATTTCTTCCGGATTGTATTGCCAGGGGTTGTATTTTGTTTCTGAATCAACGGGCTTTATGTTGACCCACGACGGCCCCTCCGGCACTTCTGTTTATAAAACTACCGATTATGGCGACAACTGGACGCAAGTTGCATACGGTTTTAATGCGCTTGCGGGCTTTTATCCCGTAAATGAATATTGCGGCTATATGGTAACCTACCATTGGGTTTCACCAACTCCTTACTGGCTTATAAAATTCGACCTGCTGGCTGATACTGAACAAACATTGATTGACAATTATACCGGCGCTTCTGATATTTACCTTACCGATACCCTGTCGGGTGAACCTTTGTGCCAAGGATTGGATAGTGTAATTTTTACAATGCAAAATTTTGGCTTTTATATAAATGTAGTTCTGCCCGAGGCAACTGGTATTGACGAGCTGAATACAAAACCCGGTTTGGTAATATACCCAAACCCTACAGAAAATGGTACTTTCGCGTTAAGCCAATCCAAGGGCAATATCAAAAATGTGTTTCTATATTCATCATTGGGCCAACAGGTAAAATCATTTGATAAGGCTGCTATTGAAAATAATAACTATGCTGTTGATGAATTTGCAGCAGGCCTTTACCTTGTAGTAGTGCATACAGATAAAGGGGATTTTAAAACCCGGTTTATTAAACGTAATTAACCATTAAACCATGGTTGCACGTCTTATAAAAACCGCACTTTTACTGTTCTGTGTTTTAAAATTGCAGTGGCAATCGGCAAGTATAACTTAAAACCCTGCTGATTATTTGGCGGGGTTTTTTATTTCTTCCCCTTATCAAAATCGCCTTTAGATTTATTAAACCCGTAAGGGCAATGGCGGCAGCCGTTTTTGCAGCAATAGCCACGGCGCAGCAAATACTGTTCTGTAAATACTACATAGCCCTCATCGGTTTTGTAATAGTCGCCGGGCTGTAGTTTATCCAGGCGCGAAAAGCCTCTCATATCGTCGCTCATGTTGCAAAGATAAGCAATAGAGGGCCAGGTGTAGAAATTAGCTACTTTTGATATACTGTGAATTTTAACACCCGCATAGACCGGATTACCGACCCGTTGATTGCCTCAACAGGAGTTGAACTGTATGTTAAGCGCGATGATTTAATTCACCCCTATGTTTCGGGCAACAAGCTATACAAGCTTATATACAATGCGCAAGAGGCTGTAAAACAAGGCCACAATACCATTTTAACCTTTGGAGGGGCCTGGAGCAACCATTTGGTGGCAACGGCTGCCTATTGCAAAGATAATGGCGTAAAATGTATTGGCGCGGTTAGGGGTGATGAATTGGCAAACGGATCCCTTTCCCCCTCTTTACAATTTTGTGCCGACCAAGGCATGCAACTTCATTTTGTTAGCCGCGAAGAATATAAATTGAAAGCCAACGAAGTATTTATTAGCCGGCTAAGTGATTTGTTTGGGCCATTTTTCTTAGTGCCCGAGGGAGGCGCTAATAACCTTGGTGTTAAAGGGGCTGCGGAGATATTGAAAGGTGTTAGTGGTTACGATTATATTGTCTGCGCATGCGGAACAGGCACTACTTTGGCAGGGCTGGTAACGTCTGCGTTACCCAATACAACCTATATGGGTTTCTCCGTATTAAAAGGCGAAGACACCCTAACTGCCGAAGTGGAAAAATACGTGGGCCATACAAATGGCTGGAGCATAAATACCGATTACCATTGTGGGGGCTACGCTAAAACCACACCTGAGCTGTTCGCTTTTAAAGAACAGTTTGAAAAAACCAACCAAATACCCCTGGACAGGGTGTATACCGCTAAACTTTTTTTAGGGCTTTATAGCTTGATAAACAAGGGTTTTTTTCCTTCGGGAGTAAAAATTTTAGCCATCCATACCGGTGGTTATGCATTTTCTTAAACATTATTGTTAACTTAGCGTTAAAGATTGCTTAACATTAATTTAACATTTATAGTGCGGGTTACCCTTTTGTCCATCCTTTGTTTAGTTTCTTTGGCTGTTAAAAGCCAGGGCATGCAAAACATGTCTGATATTACCGGGGTGTGGAAAGGGGCTTTTTACCAGGAAAATTTTGTTACCCCGGGCGACTCTGATTTAGTATTCCAAGCCGTTATGACCATTGAGCAGCACGAGGGCAAAATTACCGGCCACTGTTATATTTTTTGGTTTGATGATGAGAACTACTTTGGTAACTGGCAGATGCAAGGCGTGTACGATGGGCTGAACTTTAACTACACCGAAAACGCTGTAAACGACAGTAATTGCAAGCCCGGTTTTACCTGGTGTTATAAAAATGTAGCATCGTTTATTACCTATAACCCCACTATGGGGCGCTGGATGATGAACGGCACTTTTAATGCCCACACAGATTATTCTGGCTGTGCGCCGGGCAAACTACTCTTCTTTAAAGAGGGTGATGTTTAGTCTTCCAAACTTAAATTTTTCAGTTTTCCGCTATCAATAAGTCTGTATAAATGGGGGCTTTGCCTTGCCATTCCTAATGCTTTTACATGGCCGGTTTTGTGGGTGTCGGTACCTATAAAACTTACCAAACCTTCGTCAATCAGCTTTTCTGCAATGGCCTTGGCCCCTGGAGAATAATAGCCGGTAAGCGAGTTTGTGTTGAGTTGGAGCAATGCGCCACGGTCTACAATTTCTTTGTACACCTCAAACTTATCGTAAAAGTAAGGGTAGCGCTCGGGGTGTGCTAAAATTGGTTTATATCCCGCTGATATTAAGTCGAAGATAACACGGCTCATGCTGTCGGGCCTGTTTAGGTACGATAGTTCGAACAACAGGTAGTTCTCTTTACCAAACGATAGGAGCTTCTCTTCCTTTATCTTCTTCTCAAAGCCTCCGTCAAGGTAATACTCGGCAGCAGCATATATGGTAACCCCCAGGCCCTGCTTAGCAATTTCTTCGCGCACAAGGTCTAGCCCAGGCAAAATGGTTTCAGGTTTGTTGCGGTAAAAATCGCTCATAATATGGGGCGTGGTTATCAGCGTGGTAAAACCCAGCGCTTTTAGCCCCTTTATAAGCTCTATACTCTCTTCTAATGTCTGCGCCCCATCATCTATACCGGGAATTAAATGCGAGTGCATATCGACCTTAATAAGCCCGTAATCTGCCGGAGGCAATACCTCTTCTTTTTTCTTACTTCCGAATATGTTGGAGAATAGGCCCATCTAATAATTATCTAAAAATTGTTGTGCCAGTTTTGGCGGCGCTACGGTGCAATAGGCGGTAGTTAGCGCATCTACCAGCATTTCTGTTTTCACCTTGGCAAGGTTTATCAATGTCCACCACTGCTTACCCCATTTGTTGGGCACAGGGAAAATAACCGCACTATCAAACGAGCAAAAAACGCTTTGGTCAATCTCGTTAAACTTAACGCAGCATCTGTTTTCGTTAGCGTTCAGGGTAGCAAAAACTTTCTTTTTAACCTTAAATGCCGTAATGCCCTCGCTATGGTGTTTGCCCTCTTCCGTCTCCGGAAAAGACAGTGCAATATCTTTAAACTTAGCCAGGGTTACCATACTGTAATACTACAACAAATAGGCGTAGAAAGCAATAAACTCGCGGGTTACTGCATAAAAATCGCGCCACTCGAAATAATCTGGGGTTGCACTATCTACTACTAAGCCCGAGCCTTTAAGCATTTGTTTGGTGCGCGTTATATGAAACCATTGCGAAACAACAGTAACCGATTTGTAGCCTTTGGCTTTGCAAATAGCCTGGGTGTTAATGGCTGTTTTTAAGGTGTTGTCGCCTTTGTTGTCTACTATAATTAAACTGTCGGGCACGCCTTGCTCAACAAGGTATTCCTTCATTTTGTCGGCTTCGTAAAAGCCCTCTTTGCCATGGCCTCCGCTTACAATTATGTTGCTTGTTTTACCCTGCTGAAATAATTCCAACGCCGCATTGAGCCGGGCCTTGAGCCTGGGCGATGGCTGTCCGCTGGGCTCTACTTTGTTGCCCAGTACCACGGCTACATCAGACTTGCCTATAGGGCTTTTAAAACCATCAAATAACAAATATCCGCAATGGATAAAGAACCACGCAGCCAGTATAGCCACGGTGTATATTGCCCAGTGCTTCAATTTATATTTGAGTTATTTTTTGTTGGATGTAAACCAATCCAGCGTTTTCTTAAGCCCCTCGCCTACTTTTATCAGCGGGTTGTATTCCATAAGCTCCTGTGCTTTAGAAATATCGGCTAGCGAATCGCGGATGTCGCCTTCTCTGTCATCGCGGTGGTTTGCTTTAAGGGTAGAACCTGCCAAGCGGGCCAGTTCATCAAACAAAAAGTTAATGGTAATCCTGTCGCCAATGGCAATATTGTATACCTGCCCAACGGCTTTAGGGTTGGTGGCAAACATGGCCCTTATGTTGGCCTGTACCGCATTTTCTACAAAAGTAAAGTCGCGGGTTTGCTCACCATCGCCATTAATGTAAGGGGCTTCGTTATCAAATATCCCCTGAATAAACAATGGTATAACCGCTGCATACGCGCCTTTGGGGCTTTGCTTTGGGCCAAAAATATTGAAGTAGCGCAGGCCTATAACTTCCATGCCATAGCATTTATGGAATACATCGGCATACAACTCATTTACATATTTAGACACCGCATAAGGAGAAAGCGGCTTGCCTATATTTTGCTCCAGCTTTGGTAGTGCAGGGCTATCGCCGTATACCGATGATGAGCTGGCGTAAACAAAGCGTTTAACATTGGCATCGCGGGCGGCAATAAGCATATTTAAAAAACCATCTACATTGGCCGCGTTGGTTTTTTCGGGTGTTTTTATTGAACGGGGTACCGAGCCTAATGCGGCCTGGTGGGTAACGTAGTCTATTCCATCACACGCATTACGGCAATCGTCAAGGTTGGTAATGTCGCCCTCCATAAATTCAAAAGCAGGGTTGTTGTTAAACTCTTCCAGGTTTTCTATATAGCCCTGCGAAAGGTTATCTAACACCCGCACTTTTTTAGCGCCCTGTTTAAGAAGATACTCTACAATATTGCTGCCAACAAAGCCAGCACCTCCTGTTACAAGAAAAGATAGTTTGGTTAAATCGTTGGAATGGTATGGGGTGGTATACATTAACGTTGGTGGTATTGGGTTTCGTAATATTTAAGGTAATCGCCGCTGGTAACATGGTGCAGCCAATCCTGGTTAGCCAGGTACCATTCAACTGTTTTTTCAAGGCCTTCTTCAAATTGAAGTGATGGTACCCAGCCCAGCTCTCGCTGAAGTTTAGATGAATCGATAGCATAGCGAAGGTCATGCCCGGCACGGTCTTTCACAAAGTTTATCAACTTAGCCGATGTGCCATCGGGGCGGCCCAGTTTGGTATCCATTATTTTACACAACAAGTAAATAAGGTCTATGTTTTTCCACTCGTTATGCCCGCCAATATTATAGGTTTCGCCATTTACGCCTTTGTGGAAAATTACATCAATGGCACGGGCGTGGTCTTCTACAAAAAGCCAGTCGCGCACATTCTCTCCTTTACCATAAACCGGTATAGGGAAGTTGTTTTTTATGTTATGGATGGCCAGCGGTATAAGCTTTTCGGGAAAATGGTACGATCCGTAGTTGTTAGAGCAGTTTGATAGAACAACAGGCAGCTTGTAGGTGTGGTAAAAGGCCCTCACAAAATGGTCGGACGAGGCTTTTGATGCCGAATAAGGGCTTCGGGGGTCGTAAGGGGTTTCTTCGGTAAATAACCCTTCATCGCCTAACGAACCATATACCTCATCAGTAGAAACATGGTAAAAACGGTTTTCAACGCCATTTGCCGCCGGATTGTGTGCCCAATAATTCTTGGCTACATTTAGCAGGTTTACGGTGCCTATAACGTTTGTTAGTGCAAATTGCGTTGGGCCATGTATAGACCTATCCACATGCGACTCTGCAGCCAGGTGGATAACGCCATCAAACCCATGTTTGGCAAATAAATCTTCCAACGCTTTGGCATCGGTAATATCAGCCTTTAAAAACCGGTAGTTTGGTTTGCTTTCAACATCGCGCAGGTTTTCTAAATTGCCTGCATAAGTAAGCGCATCCAAGTTGTAAATGGTATAATTAGGGTAGCTGTTTACAAACAACCTAACCACATGCGAACCTATAAAGCCCGCACCGCCTGTAATTAATATTTTGCGTGCCGTTTCCATCAGTTTTTCCTTATGTTTTAGCAAGGCCCTCTTGCCATTTCCAGGCAGAGCCCATCATATCATTTAGCCCAAGCTCTGCTTTCCAGCCCAGTTCATTATTCGCCAGGGTGGTATCAGCATACAGGGTTTCGGTATCACCCTTTCTGCGGGGGGCAAATTCATAATTAAGTTTTAGGTTATTTGCCTCTTCAAAAGCCTTAACCACCTGCAAAACAGAATAGCCAACACCTGTGCCTATATTATAAATTTCAAATTGTTCTTTCTGCTTTCCTCCGGCCATGCGGTTTAGTGCGGTAACATGCGCTTTGGCAAGGTCAACCACATGTATATAATCGCGGATGGCAGTGCCGTCTGGAGTATTATAATCATTGCCATATATGCTAAGCTTTTGGCGCAGGCCGGCAGCAGTTTGGGTAATGTAAGGCACCAGGTTGTTTGGCACGCCACGGGGCAATTCGCCTAACAGGGCAGAACTATGCGCACCACAAGGGTTGAAGTAGCGCAGGCAAATACCGCGGAGGTTGGTTGCCTTGGTTACATCGCGAATAATTTCTTCGGCAATTTTTTTGGTGTTGCCATACGGCGATTCAGGCGCTATAACTGGGCTTTGCTCTGTTACAGGCAATACCTCTGCCTGACCATACACTGTAGCCGATGATGAAAAAAGAAAGTTTCCTACGTTGAACTTTTCTGCACATTCCAGCAGGTTAAATAGCGACACCAGGTTGTTTTGATAGTAACGCAAGGGTTGGTGCCCCGACTCGCCAACGGCTTTTAGTGCTGCAAAGTGGATAATTGCCGCTATATCTTTTTCTTTTTCGAAGAAAGAAAAGAGGGCGTTTTTATCTGTTACATCAAGCTCTGTAAAAGAAAGGCTTTTGCCTGATACCTTGCGGATATTGTCAAGGATAAAGGGTTCTGAATTGATAAAGTTGTCTACAATAACAACATCGAACCCACCAGCCAACAACTCGACTACAGTGTGAGAACCAATATATCCTGCCCCGCCGGCAACCAGAACTTTCATTTATAAGCTCATGTATTGCAGCTCATTTATTTTGCCGCGGTAGATTCCTTTAATATCAAACAACAGGGCATCGGGGCTTGTTATTCCTTTAAAGTAAGCCTCGTCTAACGCCATATACTGGCTGTGGTTTACGGCCACAACAACAGCGTCGTAATCTTTACCCGGCTCAGCAATTAGCGGGAAGCCGTATTCGTGCTGCAGCTCATCGCTATCGGCAAAAGCATCAACCACCTCTACGTTTACGCTGAATGATTTTAGCTCGGCAATAACATCAGCCACCTTAGAATTGCGTATATCGCTTACGTTCTCTTTAAACGTAGCCCCCATTACCAATACGCGTGTTACGTGTGGGTCTTTGCCTGCCGCAATCATTTTTTTAACTACCAGATTGGCTATGTAAGCGCCCATGCTATCGTTAATAGCTCGGCCCGAGTTAATAACCTGGCTGTGGTAGCCTAGTTCTTTTGCCTTAAAAGTAAGGTAGTAGGGGTCTACACCTATACAATGGCCACCTACAAGGCCCGGAATGAATTTTAAAAAGTTCCATTTGGTGCCTGCGGCTTCCAATACATCAAAAGTGTTGATGCCTGATTTTTGGAAGATGATAGACAGCTCATTCATTAGGGCGATGTTTACATCGCGCTGGGTATTTTCAATAATTTTAGCAGCCTCGGCTACTTTTATAGAAGCTGCTTTAAATACACCAACCTCTACTACCAGCTCGTATACTTTGGCAATTAGGTCTAACGACTCCTCATCGCAACCCGAAACCACTTTGGTGATTTTTGCCAATGTATGTTCTTTATCGCCTGGGTTAATGCGCTCAGGAGAGTAACCAACTTTAAAGTCCGCCATGTATTTAAGGCCTGAAACCTCTTCCAGCACAGGGATACAGTCTTCTTCAGTACAACCAGGGTAAACAGTAGACTCATATACTACCACATCGCCGGGTTTAAGGGCTTGTGCTACCGATTTTGATG
>JAIXUZ010000420.1 GCA_027483285.1 Bacteroidota bacterium | reverse complement strand
TACGTTGCGCATTAGGCTTTGTAAAATGGAAGTTTAACCACCTTTGCTTTGCTCAGTTTCTCGCGTACCTTAATGTAGATTTCGCTGTCAATTTTGCTGAAAGCTGTTTCTACATAAGCCATACCAATAGGTGTTTTCAGGCTCGGCGATTGCGTGCCCGATGTTACTTTGCCAATAACACGGCCTTCAGCATCGCATACCTCATAGTCGTGGCGTGGTATAGCGCGCTCTTCTAAGGTAAAGCCAACCAATTTGCGGCTGGTGCCGTTGGTTTTGTGGCCTTGTATAATATCGCTTGCGGTAAACTCTTTGGTAAATTTGGTAATCCAGCCAAGGCCGGCTTCTATGGGCGATGTGGTATCGTCAATATCATTACCATACAGGCAAAAGCCCATTTCTAAACGCAAAGTATCTCGGCAGCCAAGGCCTGCATACGCAATGCCAAATTCTTTGCCTGCTTCCATAACCGCATCCCAAAGGGCTTCGGCGTTTTCATTCTTAATGTATAACTCAAAACCACCCGCACCTGTGTAGCCCGTTGCCGATATAATTACGTTTTCAAAACCGGCCATAGTACCACGTACAAAAGAGTAGTACTCAAGGCTGGCTAAATCAACATCCGTAAGTTTTTGCAAAGCGGCAGTAGCCTTAGGGCCTTGCACGGCAAGTAATGCGGTTTTGTCCGATATGTTTTTCAACTCAACACCACCAGTGTTTTGCGATACTATCCAATCCCAGTCTTTATCAATGTTTGATGCGTTTACCACCAACATATATTCTTCTTCAGACATACGGTAAACCAGCAAATCGTCTATAATACCACCGTTGCTGTTTGGCAGGCAGCTGTATTGCACCTTACCGTCAAACAGTTTAGAAGCATCGTTACTCGTAACGCGTTGGATAAGCTCTAACGCGCCCGGGCCTTTAACAATAAATTCGCCCATGTGCGATACATCAAACATACCCACAGCGGTACGTACCGCCTCGTGTTCAGCATTAATACCTGTATAGCTTACAGGCATATCGTAGCCCGCAAAGGGAACGATTTTAGCACCTGCTTCAACATGTTTGTTGTATAGCGGTGTGCGTTTGGTAATAGTTGTTTCCATTGAAAATATTAAGAGAACAAAGTTATGAAATTGGCGGTATTAGCGTGCACAGAATATTCGGCTTCTATCTTTTTACGGGTATTGGCCCCTAAATCAATCAAAAGCTGGCGGTCGTCCATCAGTTTACTAAGGGCATTGTACCATTCATCGGCCGTGGTGCAAATAAAGCCGTTCACCTCATCGTCAACAATGCGGGTATTAACGCCCACCGGCGATACCAATGCAGGTATACCCAGCGACATATACTGCAACGCCTTAAAGCCACATTTTCCGTTGGCCCATTTATCGTCTACCAGCGGCATTAGGCCTACGTTAAACTGAAGCAGGTCTTCAATTTCGGTTTCCTTTTTCCACGGGGTAAACTTCAACGATTTTAGTTCAAAATCAGGCGCCCTGTCGGCTATAACATTAAAGGTAAAGTTGTATTTTTCTTCCAGGCGTTTAAAAACAGGCAGCAGGGCATCCATGTATTGCATGGTGCTGTGTGTGCCGGTCCAGCCTATTACAAAGCTGTTTCCGCTCTGATCTTTTATTTTGTTATGATGATGTTCAGTGTCTATTGTAGTAGGGTTGTAAACCGCATTATCATTGTATTGGGTGGCAAAGTTTCGTAGGTAATCATTTCCGCACGATACCTTGTAAGCCATTTTACAAATCTTAGGCACGTTGTTGTAAAACTTAAACTTTGAAAAGAAGCCATTATGTTCTGATGTGTTCGGAATCCAGATAGCATCATCAAAATCATAAATTAGCTTTTTGCCTGCTAACTTAGCAATAATCCACTCAAATATAGGAGGGCCGAAAAATTCCGCCTCGCGGTGAATAAATACATAATCATACTTACCAAGGCTAAACATCTTACCCAAGCGGCGCAAATACCCGCTTAAAGTCCCTATTATTTTAGCAACAGTGTGGCCGGGCTTGTAGAGTATAGCCCATGTTTTATCATTAATAAATGCCTGCTTATCTAGGATGAAGCCTTTTTCCTCCAAGGCATGATAATACTGCTCAAACCGAAAGCGCTGGCTTGCAGCCGTGCCTTGTGGGTAAGGAAAAAGAAACAGTATCCGTTTTGCCATTGTGGTGCAAAATTAGCTAATTAGCTGATTGGTTGATTAGCTAATTTTAATGATTGCAAAAGGCTCTCCCCCTGCGAAGGGGAAGTACTCCTAACCATGGGTTAGGAAGGACGGGCTAAAACTAACACTACCTAGGCGTATTAAACAAATCATTGGCCCGCCCGCCATAGGTTGGATTTACGTTGTTATTATCAAAGTTATTGGTTTGTGTATCGCGCTTGTGCAACCTAAGCTGCCACTGGTTATCAATAATCTCGCCATTTGCATCAGAGTGCAGCAGGGTATAATCGTTTGTAACCAAATCAGGCAGGTAAAAAACAAACCTGCGGTTGTTTTGCGTGCCTATGCGGTAGTAATGCCAAATCTCGTAAGGGTAAGCGCTGGGTTCGTGCAGGCTGGCGGTGCGGTTGTTTGGCGGGCCATATTGCAAAAATACACGGCCACGGTCGGTTTGGTACCCGCGGCGAATAGACGTTCCAAACTCCCTGTTCACTACTTTAACCATAGCAAGGTATTCAGCCCATCCTTTAAAAGGGTCGGCTTCGTTGTGGGCTGTCCAAAAAGCTTTAAAGTAACTGCGCATGGCAATAGAGTCTGTCATTTTCTTTTGGTCAATAAACATTCGCTCTTTAGGCGTAGCTATCGGCCGCAGCGATTTAATATAATCTTTCAGCGTATCAAGTTTCAGGTTTCCAATATAGGCTTCAAAGTTGTTACCGTAGTTGTTTAGCGTACTAAAATTGGCAACGGGTTTAATACCCGAACTACGTTGGAAATACAGTTTTTTGCCCCCCAGTATAAAGTTGTTTTTATCGCGGATATCCACTACAAGATAGTAGTTACCCGATGGTAGTTTGGTAATATCAAAGCTTGATAACACAGGCACCACGGGCTGGCTTAGGTACACTTTGGTTTTAAAGTGGGTATCCAGCGGTTTTTTCGTATCTGCCGATTCTATAAAGCTGTAAATAACAAACTTCTCGTTGTTGCCAAATTTCTTGTCTGTCCCGTATATCTCGGTATAAAAGTTAAGGTTGGTAACCGTTTCGGGGTAGTAACCCGATATGTATGGCACCATTTCGAACCCGCTTTTGGTAAGTGGGGTAGGGGTGCTGCTTTTTACAAAGGTATCCACAGGCATAATGTCAGACATCGTAACACCGGTATCAGGGTAGCTAACCATCAAGGGGATATTACCTTTAAATGAGGGGGCCGTACGGTTAAGGTCGGCTATGCTAATTTCTAACGTGTATTTACCATTTGCAAGGGGTAGGTTGTGCTTATCTATAAAGTTAGGCTTAAGGGCAGCACTGTCTGTTATCTCAGGACTAAGCAGGTTATACTTATCAGCATAAAAAACAGTATCGTTACGGGTGGCGGTAAGCATAACTTCTACGCTACCCTGGTACTTTCCGTTAGCATTTTTAGCAAATTTGGCCGTTTCGCCGTTTACCATTAAATACGTTTCAACAAAAGGCTTAGCGCCAGGGCGGTTAAAGGTGCAGTAGTTTAATGCAGATTGCAGGTTCTGCGCCTGCATGCCAAGGCTGGCTGCTACAAAGCCCATTATATAGAAATATTTTTTCATTACCGTATGTACTAAAATATACCGTAAAGTTACGGATTTTTAGCGTGCCGGTAAGGACAAATTTGGGCGGTTGTCGGAAGGAACTAAGGCAGGTCGTTTATCCGGGTGAGTATATCATCAACAGATGATTCAAAAATTTCAAAATCTATTGTAAGGTCGGTAGTTTGGTTAACCCAATAAACGTAGGAATAATACTTGTTGTCTTTAAATGAAATAGCGATTACGTTAAAGTCCATGCTGTTAGGTACATCATTAAATGTAAAAGTGCCCGAACTGGCATTTGGTGGTAGCACACGCCCTACCATATGGTTATTATGCAATGATATAAAAATTGCAGTATTAGACTGGTAAAACCCGGCAGGCATATTTAATGTTAACGTATGTTTATCAATAGGTGTTACCCATTTATCGCCATGCCCAACCCAACCCAGCTTATCCGCGGTAAAACATATATGATTAGCATTATTAATAGTTTGTAAAGAATAGGTTGCTGTATCCGGTTGCCAGTTTAAGCTTGAAGCGTTTGAATTTGCAGGGGTGTTAATAGTAAGGCCATAAAGCAATGTTATACCATAACTATCCCATGGATATGCAATGCTGTAAGGGGCAATAAGGCTAAGTGGCTTGTTGTTTTGGCTTGCAGTTATATAGCACTCATTACTCAGGTATATAAATTTACCGTCAGTAGTTGATGTTACATTATTTCTAATCCTATCCTTATAATCCCCTATTTCCTTTATACTTATGGTTATATCTCCTGCAGCAGTTGTGTTTTCAACTGTTTTAAATGAATTAGCCTGAAAGATAAAAATAACCCCGCCAGCGGTAGTAACGGAAAACCCCTGGCTTGCATCCACAGCAAATGTCTGGTTGGGGGTACCGTGAGTTGCAAAAAAATCGTAAACGAAGTAATAGACAGGCTGGTTGTCTTCCGTTTCTTTTTTGCACGAAACAAGGAATAAGCTTAGTAGGGCAAATGATATTATAATATTTCCGGCTTTATTCATTTAGCTAATAACAATATTTTTTGAGTTTTAGTATAATTTACCTAAAAATAACCAACCTTCAAATACTAACTAAAAATCGGCTGCTAATAATCTAACAGTTAGCTAACTATTACGCTAAACACCAATTATCTAGTTGGCATATTCGCTCATTCGCTAATTAATATTACCTTTGCGCC
>JAIXUZ010000387.1 GCA_027483285.1 Bacteroidota bacterium | reverse complement strand
GGTACACCATTGGCCGGCGTAGCCGTAAGGGTAATGTTACCACCACCGGTACATGCGGTGGATTGGTCTGCTCCCGCATTAACCGTTAGTGGCACCACATCGTTAAAATAGATGGTAACACTGGTAACGCTGGAGTTATTACAAACTGTATTAGTTACAGTAAGCACAATTGTTTCCTGGCCTTCAATCAATCCGTCGGCAACAGGGTTTAGGGTAATGTAGGCAGTGTCTTGCCCGGCAGGTATAGTTACCTGCCCGCTAAGGTTGTTGCAGTCTACACCATTAGTAGCCGTACCACCAATGGTATAGTTATAGGTTTGCGCCTGAGTATTGTTGCCGCTACGGACAATTTTAATAGTAGCATCGCCGCAGCCTTCGTACATCACCGTATCGTTGGTGCTGTAGCTAACATCCGGAATAACCAGTACGCTTCCGCTACTTGAAAATGAACCTGCCTCTAAAAATACCGCAGAGTCCCATACGCCGTCAGATGCATCGGCAATAGCCAGTTTTATATGATAGGTTTGGCCACAGGTAACAGCTGCAACAGCCGTCATAACCGTGGTAAACCCGTCATACTCTACTGTAGTACCAAACTCATTGTCAACGTAGTACTGGCTGTTGTCTATATTGTTTACGTTGCCTATTGTAATAGGGGTTGTTGTACCTGGTATAAGTGCAATGTTAGAGTTGTTGTAACCACCAGGCCCGGTTAAAAAGAAGGCAAATACATCGTTTATAGAACCGACAAACTCAGGGTATTCTTCAGATCCAAACACATAGCGGAACTTTACTGTGTCAGATGTTGGAACAAAGTCAAATTCCAGCACCGCCGCATCGTTACTATAAATACCGGGGCTTGATACTTGAATAATTGCATCCAGCAAAGCGTCGCCATCGGCATTTGGGGTCAGGTTAAAGTTGCTGGGTACACCAACATCGTTACCGGCGCTACTTGTGCTGTTAGGCCCATAGGCAGTACCTGCGTAGCCGGTGGTAAGCATTACACCGCTTGCCAGGCCTAGGTTACCTACCGATGTGAATTTTGAAATGCTGTTTGGAAAACCAGTATACGTTACATTGCTTACAGTAACACCACCACCCAATAGAACGTTTTGCACCAGTTGGGTAGGTGTCATTGTAGAATCTATCTGTAACTGTGCATGCGCTTTATTGCCGCCTAAAGCCAATAGAATCAGTAAAGAAGATAGTATTTTTAAAGCGTAATTGTTTATCTTCATAAGCAATAGCCAGTTTATAGATTTCCCCAGCCTGTTACAAAAATAAAGAAATAATCTGAAAAAATGCAAAATTATCTTAAACCTAAAAATGAAGTGTAAGGGCAAAATATCAGTAAATGTTTTGCATTTCTATCTTATTAGTGCCACCATTCCCCTGTAAACCATTTGTTTATCCTCTTGCGGAGTTATTTTAATGGTTATTACATAAGTGTACACATCTATGGGGGCAACCTTGTTTTGTTTGTCTTTTCCATCCCAGTCTTCGGTTAACGATGTTGTGCTGAAAACCTCTTCGCCCCAGCGGTTAAAAATCCGCATCTGGTATACATCAAACCCCTGCCCTTTGCCATTAAAGGTCTCGTTTACACCATCCTGGTTCGGGGTAAAGGCGTTGGGCACATAAAAATAAAAATCGGGCCTTACCAGCAGACTTTGTTGCATAGTATCCAAGCAACCCGCGGCATTTTCTACCACTAGTGTTACTATGTAAGTGCCTGGACTGGTATATACATGGGTAGGAGAGAAGGTGTTTGATATTGCCGTACTGTCGCCAAAATCCCACCAAACGCCGCTATCGTATCCGGTTGAATTATTGGTAAAAGCTACGCTGTTGTTACTGGTAAAAAAGTAGTCAAACAACGCGTCGTTTGGCAAAACGGCAACTGTAACCGCCTCGGTGGCCGTTTGGTTGCAAACGTCGGTAGCGGTAACTGTGTAGGTAGTGTTTACCATTGGCGCTACCTGTATGCTATTGCTTTGGTCGCCGGTATTCCATTGGAGGGTTATCGTGCCTATGCCGCCCTGGTAATTAGCGGTAAGTAATGCTGTTTGGTTTTGGCAAATGATTGTGTCATTAGATGCGGTGATAAAAAGCGGCTGTGGCACATCTACCGTCACCTGCACAGTATCGCTGGCCTGGTTGTTGCAGACATCAGTAGCTGTAACAATATAGGTAGTGCTGGTAACTGGCTGCACGGCTATCGTTTGGGTCAAATCGCCTGTAGGCAGCCAACTATAAGTGTAAGGGCCTATGCCACCGTTGGGTGTTGCTGTAAGCTGTATAGGGTTGCCGCTGTTGCAGGCGGTCGACTGGTCGTTACCCGCGTTAACAGTTAGTGGCAACGGGTCTACAAGGTAAATAGTAGCAGTAACCGTGGTAGTAACATTACAAACGGTATTAGTTACTGATATTATAACAGTTTCAGTTCCTTCTACCTGCCCGTCAGCTATTGGGTTTAGGGTGATAAAAGCAGTATCCTGCCCTGCGGGTATGGTTACCTGCCCGCTCAGGTTGGCATAGTCAACACCATTGGTGGCGCTACCGCTCATGGTGTAGGTTACCGTCACAGGGCTGGTTAAATCGCCACTGCGGATAAAGCCAATGGCTGCCGATCCGCACCCTTCATACATCGTAGTGTCGTTGGTGGTGCTGTAAGCTACGTCGGTTGATATTTGTATAGAACCCGAACTGCTAAACGATCCTGCCTCTAAGAACACACCCGAATCCAGTATAGGGTCGCCCGCATCGGCAATAGCCAGTTTTATATGGTATGTTTCGCCGCATATTACAGCCGCCTTAGCTGTTAGCACGCGGGTAAATCCATCGTATTGAATGGTACCGGTGGGTACAAACCCATCGCCATTATCTACATAATATTGTGGATAGCTAAAGTCGTTTACATTATCTATCGATACAGGGGTCAATGTGCCCGGCACTAAGGCAATATTGGTAGGGGCCATAGGGGTACTTACCCCACTCATTATAAAAGCAAACACATCATTAAAGCCCAGGCCAACAAACTCTAAGTATTCTTCAGAACCAAACACATAGCGGAACTTAACACTGTCTGATGTAGGTACAAAGTCGAACTCCAGCACAGCTGCATCGAAAGTGCCAGCGCTTGATATATTGTCTAAATCGGCATCGCCCGCGCCACCGCATCCGCCCACAGGCAAGGTGTTGCCACTGTTGTTATTAGGGCCTATGCCTACTGAGCATTCGCCGGTAGACATTGCTATGCCCGATGCTAGCCCCAGATTGGTAGCGTTAGCTGTAAAAGCGGCTATTTGCAATGGGGTGCCTGTAAAGGTGATGTTGGATGCTGTTACACCAGGGCCAAGTAATACGTTTTGAACTAATTGTTGCGGGGTTTGGCCATTAGTAATTACCAACTGGGCCATAGCTATTTTAGGCCCTGCGGCCAACGCAAGGAGGAGTATTAAAATATGAATTTTCTGTAGGTAGAATTTTTTCATCTTTTTCCCTCATAACAACAATCGTACCATCGAAATTAATTTTTACAAATTTAAAAAGCAAGCTTTTACTTCTTTTATTAGGCCTATATTTGCACGTTTATGGTAAAAAAGAGCGTAATAGTTTCAGTAACAAACGATTTGGCTACCGATGCACGTGTAGAAAAAGTTTGCCTGCTTCTTACCTCATTAAACTACAATGTTTTATTAGTAGGCCGTATACTCCCCAACAGCTTGCCAATTGCAGGTAAGCCATATGCTACAAAACGCTTTAAATTACTGTTTAATAAAGGGCCATTATTTTATGCTGAATATAACCTGCGCCTGTTCTTCTTTCTATTATTTAAAGCTAAAGCAGTATTAGTAGCTAACGATTTAGATACCCTTTTGCCCAACACCATTATCTCTCGCTGGAAGAATACCCCGCTGGTGTACGATAGCCATGAGTATTACACAGGTGTACCCGAGTTGGAGGGCCGTCCTGCCGTGCAAAAAATATGGAAGCGTATAGAGCGGTATTGCATACCCAAGCTAAAGCATTGCATTACCGTTAACCAATCTATTGCCAAGCTTTATTACGATGAGTATGGGGTTAAGTTTGATGTGGTACGCAATGTGCCTGATATTGTTCCGATAGAACGTAAAACGCGTGCAGAGCTTGGCCTGCCTGAAGATAAATGTATAATAATATTACAAGGTGCGGGTATTAATATAAACCGTGGTGCCGAAGAGCTTTTGCAAAGCATGCAGAATATTGGCGACACCTTATTATTAATTATTGGTGGGGGTGATGTTTTTGAAAAGCTGAAAACAATGCGTATTGAATTGGGTTTGGAAGACAAGGTGATGATATTAGACAAAATGCCACGGGCTAAAATGATGAGTTACACAGCGGCAGCTGATTTGGGAGCTACGTTGGACAAACCCTTAAGCACCAACTATCTGTATAGCCTTCCTAATAAAATATTCGATTACATTATGGCAGGAATACCTGTTTTGTCGAGTGATTTGGTAGAATTGAAAGCGATTATAGAAAAATACAAAATTGGGATTATTGTAGATTCACACGAGCCGGAAGTGATAGCGTTGGGCATATTTACTTTTTTTCATACTCCAAACTTATATGAAGAAGCCAAATCAAATACTGCTAAAGCCTTAGCCGACCTTAACTGGGAAAAAGAGAAGAAAGTTTTAGTTGATATTTACACACAATTAGTAGATTAGCGTTCGTATTCTAACAGATTCGGGAGAGATGAAGGGCAAGCACCTGCATATAGTATCGTTTGATGTACCTTATCCGCCAAGCTATGGCGGGGTTATCGATGTGTACTATAAAGTGCTGGCCTTGTACCAAATGGGTATTAAAGTTACCCTGCATTGTTTTGAGTATAAAGGCCGCCCGGCAGCGGCCGAATTAGAAAAAATTTGCCAAAAGGTTTACTATTATCCGCGTAAGGTGAGCAAGGGCTACTTATTCAGCCCCAAACCCTATATAGTGGTTACCCGCACGTCTGAAGAACTGGTTACTAACCTGCTGAAAGATGAGGCCCCGATTTTATTCGAAGGGCTGCACTGTACTTTTTACTTAGACGATAAACGCCTTAAAAAGCGTTTTAAAATTGTGCGTACCCATAACATAGAGCACGATTATTACGAGAACCTGGCACGGGTAGAGAAGAACCTGTTTAAGCGCTACTACTTTTTAAGCGAGTCGGCTAAGCTTCGCGATTTTGAAAAGGTGCTGAAACACGCCGACCTTATAGCGGCTATATCGCCCAACGATGCAGCTAACCTGGCCAAGCGCTACAAGCATGTACACAATGTAACAGCTTTTCACCCCAACAATAGCTTAACAGCAGAGCAGGGCAAAGGCAACTTTGCGCTATACCATGGTAGTTTAGATGTGTCGGAGAATAACGAGGCTGCTTTGTATTTGGTAGAAAAGGTATTCAATACCTCTAAAGTGCCCTTGGTTATTGCGGGCAACAAGCCCAGCAAACAGTTGCGCGAGGCTGTGGCTACCCACACCAATGTTAAACTGGCTTCAGACGTTACTACCGAAGAAATACACGATTTAATACGTACTGCCCATATCAACGTATTACCTACATTTCAGGCAACGGGCATTAAGCTGAAACTGCTGGCGGCATTGTTTAATGGCCGTTTTTGTGTTGCCAATACCCCAATGGTTGAAAATACCGGGCTGGAGCAACTATGCATCATTGCCGACAACGCTACAGATATGCGCAAAGCCATTGAGCAGCTGATGAAGAAAGACTATAACGGCGTAGACACCGCCATGCGCGAAGAAAAACTCCTCCACGATTTCTCTAATCTGGAAAACGCCAAAAAGCTGGTAGGGCTTATTAAGTGGGAGTAGGCCTACAACACCGCCTCAATAATATTAAACCACACATAGGTGGTAATAAACGACAGTACAATGCTCACTCCTATAATCAGGTTGGCAAGCCGTGGATTTATACCATATACATCGGCCAGCACCCCAACAGATAACAATACGGGCATAGAAGCCTCGAACACCGCTATTTTAGAAATCATCCCGTTATAGCCCAGTGCTAACACAACGCTTAGTATTAGTATTGGCGCTAATACCAGTTTGTAGGTAAGCACAGCCGCAATAGGTTTCAGCTGTTCACGCCAGCCGGTAAACGAAAGTTGCAACCCGATAGAAAACAGCGCCAGTGGGGCAATGGTATTGGCCAGTATGTTAAAGAAAGGCGATAGTGGAGTTGCATCTATAAACCTTGGGATGGTTAAAGCCGCCACACACCCTACAAAAGGAGGGAACAGCAATATCTTTTTTGCTGCTTGAGCCAATGGAATAGCGCCTTTTCCACTGGCACGCAGGGCAATGATAATACCCCCAACCGAGAAGAGCATAAACGTAACCTGGTCGCAGATGATGGCGATGCTCAGCACCTTTTCGCCATAGTAAGCCATAATAAGCGGAAAGCCCACAAACGATGTATTACTAAGGCCCGATGTTAGTTGCAGCACACCATAATTGGCATCGGTAGGTTTTAGTTTGATGGATATAAGCCTCGCAAAAAGCAGTGCGCCAATAAATAGTATAATGGGTGAAAATGCCGGAATAAGTAGTTCACTGGTCCAGTTTATATAGGGCAGGTATTTAAACGATACTGCGGGCAGGGCAAGGTTTATAATCCATGCGTTGATGCCCTTATGCGCATCAGCAGGCACCAATTTACGGTAGCGGAACAATACCCCCGCTAAAATGCAAAACCCAATCAGTACAAAGTTCGCCATTAAAAACTCATAGTAATAGTTTAGCCCCTCTCCTTGGGAGAGGGGTTGGGGTGAGGCCTAATCCAGTAACTTAGAGTCTAGCACCATGCCGTTATCTACCTTAAGGGTACGGGCGGTAAAGCGTTTAAAAAGAGAGTAGTCGTGCGTAGCCATTATCACCGTTTTGCCACTGTTTTTAATCTCAATAAACAGCTTTACTATTTCTTCTGATGTTTCAGGGTCAAGGTTACCCGTAGGCTCATCGGCTAGAATAATATCAGGGTTGTTAAGCAAGGCTCGGGCTACGGCTACACGTTGCTGTTCGCCACCCGAAAGCTCATGTGGCATTTTATGGCCTTTGCTGCCAAGGTGTATTTTTTCTAAAACTTCTACTATTCTAAAATCAATGTCCTGCTTGTTTTTCCACCCTGTGGCGCGCAATACAAACTCCAGGTTAGCATTTACCGACCGGTCAGACAGTAATTGAAAATCCTGAAAAACAATGCCCAGTTTACGGCGCAAAAAAGGCACTTCTTTACGTTTTAGCCCTTCTATCTGGTAGCCGGCCACCATGGCGTTTCCGCTATGGGGAGCAATTTCGCCATACAAAACCTTTAGCAGGCTGCTTTTGCCGCTGCCTGTTTTGCCAATAAGGTATAAAAACTCGCCGCGCTCAATGGTAATGTTAATGTCTTTCAACACCACATTAGCACCCTGGGCCACACTCAGGTTTTTCAGTTCAATTACGTTTTGCATGCCTTACAGGTCTATCTTTTCTATTTTGCCAAAGGGCAGCCCCGCGGCAATTTCCATAATCTTATCCAGCTTATCGCCAAGCCCAATGCGCTCCAGCGATTTATCGGGCCTGTCCAGCCTAAAGTAAGCTTTCAACGTAAAGTCGTCTCCCCGCAACTGTATATAGTCGGGTATTTTGGCTGTGCCTTTTATTTTCAAAATATACATCAGTGCAAAATTAGCTAATTAGCATTTAATAGTGTGGTAATATTTAAAGGGTTATCTTTATACTTTCAAGTAATCCAAACAAAAGGCCCGGCTACACGTTAAACCCTGTAGTATGAAAGTAAAGAAAATTAATATTGTAAGCTTTGCACCTAAAGGGCACAACAGCTTTTTAGACACCGTCGCCGAACGTGCAAAAGCATATTTCGAAACGCACAACATTTCGCCCTATGCCAATGCGGGTATGTGGGTAAAAACCATAATAATGCTTACCCTGTATTTTGCTCCTATTGTGCTAATTATAACAGGGGTAGCATCGGTTAGCGGGTGGCTGTTTTTTGGCCTTTGGTTTATTATGGCCATTGGGTTAATAGGTATTGGCACATCTGTAATGCACGATGCAAACCACGGAACCTATTCGGCCAACAAAAAGGTAAACAGGTTTATTGGCTATGTTTTAGAGGCTGTTGGTGGCTTCTCTATCAACTGGAAAATACAACACAACGTATTGCACCATACCTACACTAATATTGATGGTTTGGATGAAGATATTGAAAGTGTAATATTTTTACGCTTATCGCCACGCCAGCCATTGTATTGGTTTCATAAATACCAGTT
>JAIXUZ010000103.1 GCA_027483285.1 Bacteroidota bacterium | reverse complement strand
TGTTATTATTGCACTATGCTAAAGCACGAACATTTTAATGGGCAATTTATTACCCTGCCCGATGCATTTAAACTAAAACTTAACAACATTTCGGCTATTGTTGCCGATTGGGATGGTGTGTTTAACGATGGCACCAAGAGTGCCGAAAAAGGCAGCGGCTTTGGCGAACCCGATTCGCTAGGCCTTAATATGTTCCGCTTTGCATATTGGTTAGAAACACAAACCATACTCCCCATTGCCATTATTACCGGAGAACTGAACGAAAGTGCCCGCATGCTGGCTACCCGCGAAAAATTTGATGCACTATACTTCGGCACTAAAGATAAGCAAACCGCGCTGCAGCATTTTTGCAATGCGCACCAGCTGCACACTGCCAACACCGCAGTGTTTTTTGACGATGTTATTGATGTTTCGATGCTGAAAGATGCCGGCTTACGCTTTTTAGTTAACCGCCCCGGCCCAAAGGCTTTTGAAGAGTACATAGTTAAAAACCATTTGGCAGACTATATCACCTCTACCTTTGGAGGCCAAAATGCGGTACGAGAAATTGCCGAATTGTTATTGGTTATGAATGGTAATTTTGAGCGTGTTATTGATGAGCGTACACGATACAGCGATGCTTTTAAAACATATATGGATAAACGCAATCAGGTAAAACCAATTATATATAAGTGGGATGACGGACGTTATACGGAACAATAATCCGATAAAACATATAATACATTTCCGATAAATTAATCTTGCAATTACTTGTTAATAAAGCGTTTTGGTGTAAAATTGCGACAAATGGCAAAAAATGTTCTATAAACTATCGGTCATATATTCTATTTTGCCATTGTATTTAAATCAACGCATGAAACACCTCTACTAATGCTCAATACCAAACTTGTGCAGATACTGGCGGCCCTAAGCCCCCGGGAGTTCAAGAGTTTTGAACAATACGTGGCATCGCCATATTTCAACCGCAATAAGCAAGTGGTTGAGTTGCTGGATATTATTAAGCCTTTCCACCCAACCTACGATACCCCAAAGTTTACCCGCGAGTTTGTATTTACCAAGCTGTTTGGCAAAGGGCAAACGTTTAACGAGGCTAAGCTGCGCTACGTATTGTCTGACCTTACCTTGCTTTTAGAGAGTTTCCTTTCTGTTGATGAGTTTTTACAAAACCCGCAAGAGCAAAAATACTTTTTGGTTAAAAGCCTGCGAGAGCGCAACATGGACAAGTACTTCCTGCAACACCTGGAAGAAGCCCATACCCAAAACACTAAGCCCGGCCTCGCCGATAGCGACTTTTACTTTTACAATTACCTCTTCAACGAGCAGTCATACCTATATACCTCAGTAAAAAATAACCGCTCAGTTGATAGCAGCCTGCAAGAGCTTATTGATAACCTGGAAATTTTTTACCTGGCTAAAAACTTAAAATACTACTGCGAAATAATCAACCGCCAAAACATACTATCGGTAAATTACAAGCTATCTATTTTTGAAAAGATTATTCCTTACCTACAGGAACGTAGCTTTGAAGAATACCCTGTTATACATATTTACGTTACCATACTAAAAACACTTACCGAAAGCGATAACCACGAGGATTACGATAAGTTGATGGAACTGGTTGCGCTTTATGCCGCCAAATTCCCTTCAAATGAGGTGCGCGATATGTATGCCTTTGCCCAAAATTATTGCATCAAGCAAATCAATAGCGGCAACAGTATATTCCTGCGTAAGTTGTTCGAGCTTAATAAAACCCTGTTAGCCACCGGATTGATTTTTGAAAGTGGGTACCTATCGCCACACGACTTTAAAAACATTGTTACCGTGGCACTGCGCATGGAGGAGTTTGAGTTTGCCCACGACTTTATTCAAAACCAGAAAGACAGGCTAGACCCCGCCATCCGCGAGAATGCTTACACGTTTAGCCTGGCTTGGTACCATTTCTTCCGCAAAGAGTACGACAAAACTCTGAAAACTCTTTTGCGTGTAGAGTTTACCGATGTATACTACCACCTTGATGCAAAATCATTGCTATTAAAAACCTACTACGAACTTAACGAGGAAGATGCCTTATACTCATTATTCGACGCGTTTAAAATTTACCTGCGACGCAACAAGCTAATTTCAGACTACCAGCGCGAGGTGTATTCTAACCTTATTGGATTTACCCGCCGCTTAGTAACTGCCCGCCATGGCAGCAACCGGGTAAATCCTGAAGACCTTAAGAAGGAAATATTGGAAACTAAAAAGGTTGCTGATATTAACTGGCTGCTAAGCAAGGTTGATGAACTGGAAAAGAAGAAATAGCTGTATATACAATGAATATATACCATTGATTTTCATGCAGATAATTCTGAATCGAAATTTAGAACAATTCAATAATAGTATTTAATTATTTTCGGCTCATAATAACCTAAAAAATTGAGCATGAAGAAATTTCTACGAGTTCTTAAGTGGGTTGGCATTGTGGTAGCTTTATTGGTAATTGGCCTGCTAGTAGCAGTTTACACCTTAAAAGACCGCACGTTCGAATCGCCTGCTATTGATATCAAAGCAAGCACCGACAGCAGTGTTATTGCCCGTGGTAAATACCTGGCTAACGGCCCTGCCCACTGTGCGCATTGCCATGTGCCCAATGATAAAATGGCAATGGTTGATGAAGGCCAGATAATACCAATGAGTGGTGGCCGGTTGTTTGAGTTACCTATTGGCAACATATACACACCTAACATAACTTCTGATAAAGAAACCGGTATTGGGGGCAAGTCTGATGCTGAAATTGCCCGTGTATTGCGCTATGGGTTAAAACCAATGGCCATGCGCTATTTCCTTTTATGCCATTTTATGACATTGCCGATAGCGATTTGTTAGCTATTGTATCATACCTGCGCACCTTAGCCCCTGTTAAAAATAAAGTTCAAGACAATGAATTTAACTTTATGGGCAATGTGGTAAGGGCATTCATTATGACACCCGAAGGGCTTAAAACTGAAAACAGGCCTAAAATATTAGCTACAATAAATCCAGATTCAAGTATAGAATATGGCAGTTACCTGGCTAAATATGTTGCAAACTGTGTTGGTTGCCATACCGACCGCGACTTAAAAACAGGCGAATTTACCGGCCCTGCTTTTGCCGGTGGGTTAAAGTTACCCGGCGAAGGTAATCCTGATGTAACCATGGTTTCGCCCAACATTACCCCCGACCCTGAAACTGGCGTTATGCACTCTTGGTCTGAAGAAATTTTTATTAAACGATTCCGTGCGGGCCGTACTATTAAAGAGTCGCCAATGCCATGGGGGCCTTTTAGCCGTATGAGCGATATGGAATTAAAAGCCTTGTACCGCTTTTTACAAACGGTTAAGCCTGTAAAGCAAAACAACGAGCCCACAATGGTAAAAACTGCCGACCTTAAGTAGCCTAACAAGTGGTCTATAACTAAAAGCCCCGCCCTAATAAGTCGGGGCTTTTTAATTTACATTTATAACATTGTGCGTTTGCAAATGTTACTATAAATATACCTTCTCCATTATGGATATTAAAGTTGAGTTTGAAAAATTAAAAGGCTGGAAGCTAAATGATGATTCCATTGAAAAGAAGTTAAAGTTTAAAGACTTTCCTTCTACCATTGCCTTTATGGTTAAAGTAGCGTTTGAAGCTGAAAAGCTTAACCATCATCCTGAATGGTCAAATAGCTATAATAAGTTGCACATTAAACTTACAACACACGATAAAGGCGGCCTTACAAAATTAGATTTTGCACTTGCTACCAAAATAGATGGGTTATTAAGCTCTACTTCAAGCTAACAATAGGCAACGTAATAGATGTTTTCTTTTCGCCACCTGTTAAAATTTTAATGGGTATGCCGTTAGGTGTTACTGGCTCAAAATGGTCTGTATCTGCACACGATATGGCTACCATATACTTATGCCCTTTTTTAAACAGGTACGATGTCGGCAACATAGTAAACGATAGCAATGCAGGTTCTCCCTTTACAAATGGTGTAATATCTGCGCTGTTAAAACTATGGTAAGTACCAATATCGTTATACGGCGGATTAACACCTTCTTTTCTATGCTTACCATGTAATGCCCCTTCTGTAACATAAGTCACGTGTCCATTTTCATCAACATCGGCCAGATACATAAAAAATGCGGCATCTTCTGCCGGCACATCTACCCATAAATTAATTTCTGGGTGGCCAGATACTTCCATGTCTTCAGCTAACACATCACTGGTAAAACAAGCCATTTTTGGTGTTAGCGTACCAAACTCCTCATACATTGGCGGCTCTTTTACTTTACCGTTAACTGTTTTCCAGCGAGTCATATGGCCCGACCCTGTGGTTGTATCACTCGTGTAAGCCACATAGTTATCTGTTAAAGTTGGCGCAGTACTAAGCGTTTTAGTATCGGTTAAGTAATACGTTGTTGGGGTCGATTTAGGTGGCCATACATCACTACTCTTCCACTTGTCCTCTATCATGGTATAGTAATAAACACGTGGCTCTTTATCTATACCCGTTTGTATTCCTTTTAAGTGGTAGTCAAAATACTTCAACAGTTCCGATGCTTTGTCAAATGATCCAACTGCATTTACACTCGGGCTTAAATTCAAATAACCACCATGCTCCCATGGGCCAAGAATCAGCTTGCTGTTTGGGTTGGTCAGGTTTAAAAAGCGTTTAATGGCAGCGTGTTGGTAGTCTCCGTCAAACCAACCACTGTAGCAGTAAATGGCAGCGTTAGATGAGTCTATAACCCCACGATAAGCATGCGGGCTAAACAGGTCAATACCATTTAAATACTTACCCTCCATAGGTACATCATCACGGTTACGTATGGTAAGCACAGCATCATGTACAGATATATTGTCTTTATGCGCATCCAAAGCACCTTTAAGCAACATACGGCGCCCTTTTCCATCAACAGGGTCAACACCCTTTATAAGCATCTTGGCAATAAATTTCTTGGTAGGCAATTGGTTCTTATCCAGCATGGTATTGGCTTTAGCCCAGTTTGATGTAAAATACCTAAACTGTAAACCATTAGGGAAAGCGATATCATCATACGCATCATACAAAGAAAACATTGGCACAATGGCTTTAACAGCCGGGTTTTGGTTTACAAGCAACATCTCGGCTGTAGTGCCGCTATACGAAATCCCTAACGACCCTACAGTTCCTGAGCACCATGGCTGGCTAAGTGCCCAGTTAACTACCTCGTCTCCATCTTTAATTTCATCCATACTCCAGGGGTAGTTACAACGCCCGTAGCTTGCACCTGTACCTCGAGTATCTACTACAACTGCCGCATATCCACTGGCAATAAGTTCCTTCAATAGTTTACCGGGCTTACCGGGTAATTTATTTCCAAAAAACGGTTTAAAAAACGCACGGAACTCTACTCCACGCCAATAGCGGGTTTGGTTTAACAGCAGCGGTATTTTATCGCCCGGTTCCATTCCTTTAGGCAGATAAAGGTCAACGGCAAGCTTAACACTGTCTCGCATAGTAAGGTAAAACGATTGCTTGGTATACCCTTTATACTTTTGGTTTTTTTGGTAATCATATTCTGTAATAACATTACCTACAGCATCCGGACCTGGATTTTTCGATTTTTGAGCAAATAGGTTTAGCGATAATACTACCAGCACAGGCAGCAAAAGTTTCTTAATCATTTAATAAGTTGGGGAATAAATTGTGAGCCATAAAGTTACATAGAAATAGCACAGCTTATAAAGGCAAACCCACTTAAAATAAAAAAGGCCCCACATATAATGCTGGGCCTTTAATTAGTTAACGTTTGAATATTATTTACCGCCTGTTTTTTTAGGAGATGTTGATCCATTGTTAGAAGGTGGCAGTGGCGTAGCTGTTCCGTTTTTCTCAGCTTCCATTTTATCAACCAAGCCAAGGTTGCCTTTAGCCAAATAAAAATCAGGCATAATTTTAAGTGCTTCATTAAAGTTATCGCGACTTATTTTATAGTCCTTCTGCTCTAAAGCAAGCATACCACGCATATTATATACAGCTGCAGAAAGTGGTACATCCTGGCGTTGGCGGTCATAATTCATAGTAATTTTTTCTGTACCTACATCCTTAGCGTTCAATAATCCGTTAAGTGTTGCGGCACATTCGCCAAAACGTTTTAGGTAGTATTGCATGCCGGCTACTTTATACAAATGGTATGTTTTACCCGATAACTTAAAAAGCTTCTCGTAATCTTCCAAAGCCTCTTTAATCAAACCTAACGACTCTTCAGCATTTGCAGCAACTTCAAGCATCGGAGCATTGTTACTATTGGTAGATAAAATATCTTTTGAAACGCTTAGTGCCTGCACATTAGCTCCTAGTTCAGAGTATACAAGCGCAAGGGTATCTTTATACTCCCTTTTCTCAGGTTTTAGGGCTACAATATAGTTAAGTGCAACAGCAGCAGTATTAAAGTCGCCGTAGCGCAATGCCTGCTGATACACCTTTCTTTGCAATTCAAACAAAGCATCATTTTCTGTAGCTTCAGGTGGTGCAATAGTTGTATTAGGGGCGCTATTATCTTTTTTCTTTTGGGCTAATAAGGGTTGGGCAAGTGTGCCTATAGCCAGGCAAAGTAGTAATGTCTTGATTTTCATGTGGTGTTTCAAAGGTTTTATTTCTCTGTATAAATCCAAACGGTTGATGCAAGGGAGTCTGCTAAAGTATCAATATACTTTGTGGCTTCACTCATCGTATCAAATGATGCCAGGTACACTTTAAATAATTTAGTACTCTTTTTATCTGCAATAGATGCGCTATAGCCATCGTGCTTCAATATCTCAATATATTTCTTAGCATTGCCCAACTCTTCAAAACATCCGGCAATAACGTAGTATTGCTTATTAGTCTTAGCTGTGATAACCGGCGAGAGCTCAATTGCAACATCCAAGGTGGGTTTAACAACAGTAGCTATACTATCTTCTACAAGGCTGTCTACAATTAGTGTTGGCCTTAGGGTTATTTCAGGTATATCATTTGCAGGCCAAGACGTAGCTGCTACGTGGGCTTTATTGTCGGTAAAAATAAAGCTTGCTACATCAAAGTTACCACTTAGCCCCAGGTTTACAAAAAAAGATAATGCACCTAAAACTAATGCCAATGTTGTACCTGCATAAACAACACGTCTATTAGAAGTATGTTTTGTGCTTCGGGTAATTGGTTGTGGGCCACGGTCAATTTTTACTGTGTTTCGTTGAAGGGTTTTGTCTGTTTTTACAACCGGAAGGCTTTGAAACTCATCTAACCCAAAAGCATCCAGTAAAAAATTCACCTTATCATCCTGAGTAAAATAGATGTTACCTTCAATATCGGCTTGCAAAACTCCCAGATCCGGAAAGTAAATCTTTTGCTTATTCCTTAGGGTAGTATTTGCTTCTCTAACAAACTTATTTATAGCCTGCATAGATTCTGCATAGCTAATCTTTAGCTCCTTAGCAATCTCATTTACAAGCAATCCGTCATTTGAATTCAGGCTCCTGTTAAACAGGATATCCTTAAATGGCGGGGTAAACGTATGCCTACCCGGGTGCACGCTTGCACCTTTAGGGTTGGCTACAAAGCCACCTAAGCCTGGTATAATCACGCAATCGTGATTAAATAAAAGCTTACTTGGTATACGTTCAATTTCCATCAACCGCAAAAATAATCAAATTGTAACACCTTAAACCATCTTGTTAGCAATTTCCAGGTCATTGGGAGTATCTATTGCAAATCCCTCATGTTCAGTCTCTTTCATAGCTATCTTAAAGCCATTCTCTAACCACCGCAACTGCTCCAAACTTTCAGCAACCTCAAGCGACGACTGAGGTAGTCTAACTAACTGCTGTAATACTTCATATTTATACCCGTAAATACCTATATGTTTGTAAAATATACTTTCCTTTAACCAATTTTCTTTCGCAACATTTTGTAAAAATGGTATGGGGCTGCGGCTAAAATACATTGCATTATTTTGAGCATCTAACACCACTTTAGCAGTATTAGGACTATCCAACTCTTCCTGCCTTGTGATTTTTTTCATCATGCTTGCAATATTTACATCTTTTTCATCAAAGCACGATGCCAGCAAATCTATTTGGCTTGGATTAATAAATGGTTCATCCCCTTGTATGTTTATGATTACTGAACCAATACCAATATTCATTTTTTCGGCCGCTTCAAAACACCTGTCAGTACCACTATGGTGCTCACTCTTTGTAAAAATTACGTTTCCGTTAAAACTCTTTACAATATTAGCTATACGTTCATCGTCTGTAGCTACAGTTAGTCCTTTTAAAACCCTGCTTTTACTGCATTGCTCATATACCCGCTGTATCATTGGTTTACCACCTATAATGGCCAGTGGCTTACCTGGCAATCGGGTACTTTGGTAGCGCGCCGGAATTATTCCATAAATATCCATCTTTTATAAGCTAAGTATCATTCTATTAATTAATTTGCACAAAATTTGTAAACAGTAAGCCAAAAGTAAGTTCAACCATGAAAAAAACACTCTTAGCACTTTTAATCCTAATTTCGTTTTCAGCCGGGGCGCAAATTACAGTAAATCAACTATTGGACAAAATGGTTGCCGCAGTTGACAATTTAAAAACAGCTACCTACACTCTTAACCAATCAGAGCGTATTAAAGGCAAAATGCGCGATGGGGTAATTGATACCCGCCTGCAGGTAATACCTAAATTTAAGGTTTATTTAAAAATCACAGCACCTGCTAAAGATGCAGGCACAGAAATTTTATATGTTGACGGGGAGCGTAATGGAAAATGCCTTGTAAACCCAAGCAATGTACCTATCAATGTAAACCTTGGAGTATATGATAGCCGTGTAGTTGCAGACCAACACCACAGTATGCTGGAGTCTGGTTTTAAATACTTCAAAACTATCATTGTGCAAATGCGTAAAAAATATGCAGATAAGATTGATGACTATGTGAAATTAAGTAACGTAAAATGGCTTGGTAAAGACTATTACAAAGCCGATATTAATTACGATGACTTTGCTTATGAAAACTACACCGTTCAGGCAGGCGAAGACGTTCGTAAAATTGCCCGCAAAAAATTTGTAAACGAGTATATGATATTAGAGGCCAACAAATTGGATGATTATGATGATGTAAAAGCCGGCCAGGTTATTAAGGTTCCTAATGTATATGCTAAACGTACCGTTTTATATATTGACAAGGTTAATTTTTTACCAGTTATACAGGAGTTGTATGACGACAAAGGCCTGTATGAAAAATACAGCATCACCAATCTTAAAATAAATCCGGTTTTCCCTGCCGATGAGTTTACCAAAGATTGTAAAACTTATAATTTTTAAGCACTCACCTAATTTATATATTAAAAAAAGCCCTGCCATGCGGGGCTTTTATGTTTGTGTGAATATTATGTAAACAAACCGTATATTTGTTGTTTGCTAATAAATACTGAAATGGAGAAAACCCTTGTTAAGAATCCCAGCGGGGTTCATTTGCTGGGAAATATTATTAAAAATGCCATTAAACTAAACCACACGGTATCTGGCATCCGTAAAAAACCTACTGCCGCCAAGTTACAGGAAAAAACTTTGCTTAACTTATTACAAAAGGCACAGTATACCCGCTTTGGCGATGAATACAGCTTTAGCCGAATTATATTTTCAAATAACCCCGTTGCGGCCTTCAAGCACAATGTGCCCGTGCACGATTACAATAAAATATATGAGCGTTGGTGGTGCCACACCCTTGAAGGTGAAGCTAATGTTTGCTGGCCGGGTGCTACCAAATACTTTGCTCTAAGTTCAGGCACTTCAGAAAGTGCCAGCAAGCGCATACCTATTACTGATGATATTGTTAAATCAATCCGTAAGGCTTCTATACTTCAGATTTTATCATTAGCCCATTACGATTTGCCACCTGAAATTTTTGAAAAAGGCATATTAATGATTGGGGGCAGCACCCATCTAAACAACAGGGGTACTTACTTTGAGGGCGACCTTTCCGGCATAAATGCTAAAAAAATCCCCTTTTGGTTCCAACATTTCTATAAGCCCGGCAAAAAAATTTCGCGAGAGCGAGACTGGGCTCAAAAAATTGATGAGATAGTTCATAATGCAGATAAATGGGATATCGGCATAGTAGTGGGTGTTCCGGCATGGATCCAGATTATCATGGAACGAATTATTGAACACTACAAGCTTAACAATATTCACGAAATTTGGCCTAACCTAAGTATTTACACCCATGGCGGTGTATCTATGGAACCTTACAAAAAGCCTTTTGAAAAACTTTTAGGTCGCCCAATACATTATATTGAAACATATTTAGCCTCTGAGGGTTTTATAGCTTACCAAAGCCGTAAAGACTGTAAAGGCATGCAACTACTTTTAGATAATGGTATATTTTATGAGTTTATCCCGTTCACCGAAGATAACTTTGATGCCGATGGCAAAGTTGTAGATAACCCGCATACCATTACCCTGGCTGATGTTAAAGAAGGCGTAGAGTATGCTATACTGCTTACAACCAATGCCGGAACGTGGCGCTACCTTATTGGCGATACCGTTAAGTTTACATCGGTAGAGCACAGCGAGATTGTTATCACTGGCCGTACAAAACACTTCTTAAGCCTTTGTGGCGAGCACCTCTCTGTTGACAATATGAGCAAGGCTGTACGCATAGTATCTGACAAGCTGAATATTTCTGTACCTGAATTTACCGTAACTGGTGTGCGAGCTAGTACCCTGTTTGGGCACAAGTGGCATATTGGCACTAACGATGTTGTTGATGCCTCTTTATTTAGGGATATGCTGGACAAAACACTTAGCGAACTTAACGACGATTATGAAATTGAACGCCGTGCTGCTTTAAAAGACATTATGGTTGAAGTGTTGCCCCTACAATGCTTTTATGACTTTATGGAGGCTAAAGGCAAATCAGGCGGCCAGCATAAATTCCCAAGGGTAATGAAAACCGACCAGTTAAAAGAATTTACAGAATATGCTTTGGCAAAAGGGTACCTAAAATCTGATTCAACCCTAAGTGCCCGCTATTTATAATCCCAAAACCCATTTATTTTATATAGCAATGACTAAATTATCAGTTACCGCGTTTTGCTTAATCATAGCAAGTTCAGTAGCATTCGCACAAAAGCCTTGTGGCACAACCAAAGCAGTTCAAGATGCATTATCAATAAGGCCTCAGGGCATTATTGATATGCAAAATCTGGAAACTGAAACAATGAACGATGTTCCAAACAACAACAGGGCGCTTAAAGTAATTCCTGTGGTGGTTCATATAATCCATAATTATGGGTCTGAAAATATATCAAAAGACCAAGTACTTAATGCTATTAGTATACTTAACCGCGATTTTCAAAAACAAAACGCTGATACATCAACAGTAATAACTGCATTTAAAAGCCGTGTAGCTGCTCCAAATTTTGAATTCCGTTTGGCAAAGTTAGACCCTAATGGTGACTGTACTGATGGTATTACCCGCACAGTATCTGAACTCACTTTCAGCGCCGATGATAATGTCAAAGACCTAATAAACTGGCCTACCAACAAGTACTTTAACATTTGGGTTGTAGACCGCATATCTTTTGGTGCCGGTGGTTATGCTTACCTGCCGGGTTCTGCACCATGCAATGGCTGCGATGGGGTGGTTGTATTAAATTCACAGTTTGGTAATATAGGCACATCTAACGGCGGCAACTTTTCTGAGCGCACGCTTACTCACGAAGCAGGCCACTGGTTTAACCTAAACCATACCTGGGGCGGAAGTAATGATTGTGGTGCTAACTGTAATGGTACTGATAATGTTAGCGATACCCCGAAAACTAATGGATCATGCCTTGCTTGCGATTTAGCACAAGCTGATTGTGGTGTATTGGCAAACGTGCAAAACTATATGGACTATTCTACCTGCACCGTAATGTTTACTACCGGGCAAGCTACCCGTATGATTACAGCATCTAACTCTGCTACAGGTGGACGCAATAACTTATCTACTAATGCAAACCTAATAGCAACCGGCACAAACGATGGGTATGTAGCTTCAGCCTGCGCCCCTATTCCCGATTTTGAATACACTCCAGGCCGAACCTGTGTTGGCAATAGCGTTACATTTACCGACATATCGTATGGAGCTGATGTTGACCAAACATGGACTTGGAACTGGACATTACCAGGAGCTACTCCTGCCACTTCTACAGAACAAAACCCTACAGCTGTTTATAATACCCCCGGGGCTTACAATGTAACCTTAACAGCAACAAATTCAGGTGGTGCAAATTCTATCACCAAAACACAAATTATTAATATTTACCCAAACCCTGGTGTACAAACAGCACCGCTTAATGAAAGTTTTGAAACCACACAGTTTCCGGCTAACCCATCAAACGCCCTGCTTAATTGGGAAATTTTCCCTTCAACAGGAACTACCTGGAAACGCACAGCTAATGCCTCTGCTACAGGCGACGCTTCATTGGTACTAAACTGTGCAGCACTTGATAGTGCTGAAAAACGCGATGTTATTTCGCCTGTAACCGATTTTACAACAACTACACAATCTCCGTTAACACTTACCTTTAAGGTAGCTTATCGTTACAATGGATCAACCAACGATGTGTTGAAAGTATACATTTCAACCAATTGTGGCGAAAGTTGGCAGGTACGTTACTCAAAAACAGGCGCGCAGCTTGCTACTGTACCCAATGGTACAGGTAATTTCCTACCAGCATCATCAACCGACTGGCGTACAGAAACTGTAAACATTAATGGCCTTGCTGATAAAGATGCCGGCATGGTGCGTTTTGAAGCTACTGCCGATGGTGGAGGGCAAAACATGTATATTGAAGATATTAATATTGGTGGCACAAGTGTTGGCATTGAAGAGTTTACTACCCAAAATATTGGCCTTAATGTTTACCCAAACCCCATTACTAATCAAACGCTTATAAACATTAATAGCATTAAAGGCGGTTTGGCTACATTAGCTTTATTTGACATTACCGGCCGAACCGTTGCTACGCATAGTGTTGCTGTACAACCTGGCAATAGCACTAGTGTAGACTTTAGCACTATTGCCCCTGCTCTGCCAGTTGGTGTATATAATATACGCCTTCAATTGGCAGGTAATATTGTAAACCATCGTATTGTAGTTAGCCAGTAAACATTGGCGCACATTAGCAAATCGGCATTTGTTAGGGGTATTCAATGCACCAAACAACTTTATTACTATAAAAATAATTATAACCAACGAGACGCGCTGACCGAAAGTCAGCGCGTTAGTTTTAAACGGGGGGCCGATGTTGGCATACTAGCCCAACAACTTTTTCTAGGGGGCAAAGATTTGACGCCCGCATCGCCATGGCAATACAAACAGTCGGCAAATATTACCCGGCACTATTTGCAGCAAGGCGATATTACTTTGTACGAGGCTTCTTTTTTATATGATAGCCTGTATGCTATAATGGATATTGTGGTTAGCACCGATGGATCCCTAAGCCTATACGAAGTTAAAAACACCCGTAGTGTTAAAGAGCAACATTTACTCGATGCCGCTTTTCAATATTATGTAATTAATCAGGCGGGCTATACAATTAATAATATTTCCATAGTATATCCAACCCAAAACCTTGAAGATTATAATGGCGATATACCCCTTGCTGATTTATTTGTTATGGAAGACATAACCAATATAGTTATAGAGCGGCAAAGCGATATAGAAAAAAGCAGCCAATACCAGGTTGATATGCTTTCAGCACCCGCTCCGCCCGTAATAAAAATAGGCAACCAATGCTTTAAACCCTACGCCTGCGATTTTATGAAAATATGCTGGGGCAATTCAACTCTTGAAAATATTAATGCTATTATTTTAGATGATGAAGATAAACGTGCCGTATTATTAGGTAAGCAAATACTACCTGCTTAATATAGCCATTGTAAGCCTGCTGATACAAGTTATTTTACCTTCTTCATTATATATTTTAATTTCCCACACATGTGTTGTACGCCCTAAATGTATGGGCATAGCAATTCCTTTAACAAAGCCGCTACTAACAGCCCGTAAATGGTTTGCATTAATATCTAAGCCAACAGCATAGTTCTTTTCCAAATCTATAACCAAGTGCGATGCTACGCTACCCAGCGTTTCTGCCAATACTACAGATGCGCCTCCATGTAATATCCCCGCAGGTTGTTTTGTCCTATGGTCAACGGGCATTGTAGCCACCAAATAATCATCTCCTGCCTCTGTAAATTCTATCCCTAAATACTCACCCATATTTTCTACCGATCCGCCATTCAAATCTGATGGTGTAAAATCAACTTTCCAGATTTTCATATTATAAATATTAATTAAGGCATTATTAAAGTGTCCATATTAAAGTAAAAAAAAAACAAATTGTTCAATTATCAACACGGCGCTTACATCAAATAAATTTACCAAAACTATACGACACCTAATTAAAACTACTGATAAATAAGGCTTTCAACCAATTTTGATCTTATATAAATTAATTAAAAACTTACTCAGGTAGATGTTGCTTGTATACTCAACTTTCAAATTAATAACACTGATATAATTTTACTGCCAAGATTTTTAACCCAAATCAACTGTTATGAAAATTACAACTACAACCACCCAAAAAAGACAACAACTATTGGCTTATTTGCTACTATTTACATTAGTAGTACTAGCCACCCGCAATGCTTCTGCACAACGCGAAGCATCTAACTGGTACTTTGGTAACAAAGCAGGTTTAAACTTAGAGAACGTCACTTATTCAATGAATGATGGAGCTTTGGTTTCTAACTCTACTTGTGCTAGTATAGCATCGCCACAAGGAGATTTACGTATGTATACCAATGGGGTTACATTATGGAACTCAAAACATTTAGTTATTGCCGATGGTACTGGCATAAAAGGAAACACCTCTGCAAGTCAGGGCTCAATTATTGTTCCTGTACCTAATTCAAACCACATGTTCTATGTATTTACAGCTCCATCTAATGGTGTTGATATATATAACAATGCTGATAGCCTTCGCTACACTATTGTTGACATGAGCGCTAATGATGGTTTAGGTCAGGTTGATACCGACCACAAAAACGTTCCATTGTACGGCCAGATTGAAGAAAAAATAACTGCTGTATACAGTGGCTCTTCTGTTTGGATTATTGCCCACGGATTTAAAACAAACAAATATGTTGCTTACAAATTAACAGCAAGCGGACTTGAAGGCCCTGTTGAATCAACTGTTGGTACTGCTGATAACTTGGGTGGCCGTGGCTGTATGAAAGCATCTCCAAGTGGAGAAAAAATTGCCCGCACTATGAGCCTGCAAAACAAGCTGGAACTTGCTGACTTTGATGCAGCTACTGGTATCGTTTCAAATGCTAGCATATTTAGTAACCTTCCAGGCGTTTACGGTGTAGATTTTTCATCATTTTCAAACCGCCTTTATGTAACAACTGTTGGTGTTAACCAAAACTACATCCACCAGTTCAATTTAAAACTAGATAGCCCAAGTCAAATAGAGGCTTCTAAATTTACAATTACCCCTCCAGCAAATACATTCCCAAGTGCATTACAGTTAGGTTACAATGGCATTTTATATATTGCCAATTCACAATCTAATACTCTTGGTAACATTACAAATGCCGACACATTATCAAATGCATTGATTTACAATGCCTTAGCATTAACAGTTCCGGGCAATATTTACAATGGTTTACCTGCTTTTAATCAGTCTTACTTTAAACGCAGCCCTATTGTTCTTTCTGTAAATGATGACGCATTAGCTAGCCTGCAGGTTTATCCTAACCCATCAAACGGCATATTCCGTTTAAGCGTTGGCAAAAACAAAAGCCAGGATATTAAACTTAATATTTACAGCATGACCGGTAGCGTTGTATACTCGGCCGAAAATTTTGAGGAAGGACAAAACGTAATTTCTGTTGACTTAACAAATCAACCAGCAGGTGTTTATTTCTTTGATATTAATACACCGCAGGGTAAAACCATTAAACGTTTAGTAATTAATTAATAATCGATGATTAATTACTGTGGTGAGAAGCCGTCAGCTAAAGCTGGCGGCTTTTCTATTTTAAGCAGCAACAAGGTCAAGGTCCATATTAGCATATACCGATTCTACCTCTGCCAGTATGTTCAATATTTCATTATATGAGTAATTGGTAACCAGCTTCATTCTATACTCTTTAAAATTAGGCAGCCCCCTAAAGTAGTTAGTGTAGTGCCGACGCATTTCAATAATACCAAGCTTCTCCCCTTTCCATTCAATAGATTTTAACAGGTGCATTTTGCAAACAGTTAACCTATCAGCCATAGTTGGCTTAGGTAGGTGTTGGCCTGTTTTCATATAATGCTTTATCTCATTAAATATCCAGGGGTAACCAATACTTGCACGGCCTATCATAACTCCATCAACCCCATAGCGGTTCTTCATTTCCAACGCCTTCTCCGGTGTATCCACATCGCCATTGCCAAATATCGGTATAGTTATGCGGGGGTTATTACGCACCTCACCAATCAAAGTCCAGTCGGCCGGGCCTTTATATAATTGGGCGCGCGTACGGCCATGTATACTAAGGGCTGCTATGCCAATATCCTGTAACCTTTCGGCAACCTCCCCAATGTTCTTAGTATTATCATCCCAACCCAGGCGGGTCTTTACGGTTACTGGTCGGTTAGCTATGTCTACTATTTCCTTAGTCATTCTAACCATTTTGGGTATATCCTGCAATAAAGCAGCCCCTGCACCTTTACAAGCCACCTGTTTTACCGGGCAGCCGTAGTTAATATCAATCAAGTCGGGGTTTGCCTTGTCAGCAATAATGCCAGCCTCGCGCATTGAATTAATATCAGAGCCAAATAACTGGATACCTATAGGACGCTCGTATTCAAAAATATCAAGCTTCTGCACGCTTTTGGCCGCATCACGTATAAGACCTTCTGATGATATAAACTCAGTATACATCAAATCGGCCCCGTTTTGCTTACACACATAACGAAATGGAGGGTCACTCACATCTTCCATAGGTGCAAGCAATAAAGGGAACTCCCCCAAGTCAATATTTCCTATTTTTACACTCAATTTTTTCGATAATATAACGCAAAGATAAGCAAAACAGCCCAAATGGAACAGTTCGCCCCTTTACAGTCTGCCAAAGCCACTACCAGGTTCTTCATATTCCTCTCATTATTATTACTTTCTGCATCGTTTGGCGGTATTATTGGCAACCTGCTTATTAAAGCTGTTTGTGCTTGCGAAATTCCTGAAGACCCTACTGAATTTTTAAAACTAGCTACTGAAAATCCTTTAATGGTTGCAGGCATTAAGCTTAGTGTTATAGCATCTCAACTATTAGGTTTTGCCATGCCGGCCTTATTTTTTGCCCGCCTGGTTAATGTTGATGTTGCTGAAGAACTGGGGCTTGAAAACAAAACCAATTTAAAAAGTTATGCTGTAGCTGCGGTTTTAATTGCAGCCGCAATACCAATTATCAATTTTACCCATTGGCTTAATATGCAAATAGACTTTGCCGATATGTGGGAAGAAGTAGGTGTGCAGATTAAGAAGTTTGAAGAAATGAATGGCGAACTTACTAAGCTTATTTTACCTTCTGATGGCAACATAGGTAATCTGCTCTATGTAATATTTCTTATAGGTGTAATTCCCGGTGTATGCGAAGAGCTTGTATTCAGGGGTGTGTTTCAAAAAATATTTACCAAAGCCTTTACCAATAAACATGCGGGCGTGTGGGCTGCTGCATTTGTATTCAGCTTTGCACACTTTCAGTTTTATGGCTTTCTACCACGCTTTATATTAGGTGCTGTTTTAGGTTATTTATACATGTATAGTCGTACACTTTGGGTGCCTATACTTGCACATGCTGTAAATAATAGCCTTGGGGTGTTGTTTGCTTATTTTAATTTAGATGAAGGGGAAACAATTAATACTGGTACCTTGGGCGCCTCAGCTGCCGACTGGATTTGGCTTACTGCTTCTATAATTATTACAGTTGGCTTGTTTATCATATTCAAAAAATTCAACAAAGGCAATAACGAACAACCCGCCGAAGAGCCTATTTAAACAGGTCGGTAACCTCTTGCATACTAAGCGAGCTTAGCGGGTTATTATGGTTAATAAAGTCTTCTGCCAAAGCCGACTTACGCTGCTGTAGCTGCACGATCTTTTCTTCAATAGTACCCTTACAGATAAACTTGTAAGCAATTACATTTTTTGTTTGCCCTATGCGGTGTGCACGGTTTATGGCCTGCGCTTCTACAGCTGGGTTCCACCAGGGGTCAAGCATAAACACATAGTCGGCCGATGTTAAGTTTAAACCCACTCCACCTGCTTTAAGGCTAATTAAAAAGAACTTCGTTTCAGGCGAGCCTTCAAATTCCTCTATAACTTCTTTGCGGTTAGTTGTATTGCCAATAAGGTAGCTATAGGGTATTTTATGCTCTTCAAACCATGCTTTAAACAGATTTAAATGCTTAACAAACTGAGAGAATATAAGCACTTTATGGTTCTCTGTGCACAAGCCTTCCAGCATACGGGTAACTTCAATAAACTTACCTGAGCCAAAATGATGCATACCCTCCATATGGGTTTCTTCAGCAGCCGTTACCGTGGTCATCATCGGGTGGTTGGCAATAAGGCGCAGCTTCATCAGGCCCTGGAATATTACCATCTTCGACTTTTCAATACCAGCCTGCTCTATATTTTGTAATATAATGTTCCTGTAATGCGATTTCTCCCGTTCATACAACTCATGCTGCTTCTCGGTCATATCACAGTAAAACAGTTTTTCAGTTAATGGTGGCAAATCTTTTGCTACCTGGTCTTTAGTACGGCGGAGTATAAAAGGGTTTATAAGCGCTTTTAAACGCTTACGGGCCATATCGTCGTTCTTCTTCTCAATAGGCAATACAAACTCCCTACGGAACATATCAAAACCACCTAACAAACCTGGGTTGGTAAACGATAGCTGTGCCCATAAATCAGTCAATGAGTTTTCTATAGGTGTACCGGTAAGGGTTAGCTTATGTCTAGAGTTTAGCTGCTTAACAGCCTTATAGCTTTGCGAGTCAGGGTTTTTTATCAGCTGGCTCTCGTCCAGCACTATGTATTCAAAATCTATTTTGCCCAGTATCTCAAGATCGTTACGCACAACCCCGTAGGTAGTAAGTATAATATGGCTTGTATACAATGGCTTCAGCATTTTGCTCCTAACCGATGACACATACTTAAATACCTTAAGCTGAGGCGCAAAGCGGGCCAATTCTTTTTCCCAGTTATATATTAATGATGGTGGCATTACCACCAATGTTGGTCGTTTACTTACATTAGCTTCCTCTACAACATCAGCAACTACCGATGCCCTGGGTTTTAAATGACCAACTTCTGTAACTGTTTTAAAAAGGTTTAGCTGCCCGTCTTCCAAACCTGCCTCAACAAAATCTACAGGCTCAGCATCATTTACAGGCAAGGCAACCTTAGCAGGCTTTTTAAGGTAAGGCTCATATAAGCTTAGCAACAGGGCTATCACCTGTACTGTTTTACC
>JAIXUZ010000022.1 GCA_027483285.1 Bacteroidota bacterium | reverse complement strand
TATACCGTAAACGTGCAAACCCAGCAGGGTGGCCCCATTGTGCCGGGTAGTGTTACCGTAGTTGTTTCCAGCCCAACTATAAGTGTTACAAATCCGCTTACCATCTGTCAAAGCGATGCGCCTTTCTTTCTATCGGCAACGCCGCCCGGTGGCGAGTGGAGCGGCCCGGGTATTGAAGATGAAGACACAGGCCTGTTTGACCCTGATAGCGCAGGGCCGGGATCGTTTTACATCCACTATGCACTGGGCCAATGCCAGGATAGCACACTGATAATTGTGAAGCCAATGGATGCAGGCTTAGACCAGGCGGCTTGCCCTGGTGCACCTGCATTTGCAATGGAGGGCTTTAGCCCTGCAGGCGGTGTGTGGTCTGGTGTAGGCATTACCCCTAACGGCATTTATACCCCGCCCGCAATAGGCGATACTACCGTTATAACATACAGCTACAATGGTTGCACCGATTTTCTGACCATCTATACAGGCAATATCATTTTCACCCCGCCGTACGATACCATTTGCCAGTCGGCCGATACGTTTAGCATTACAATATACCCTCCCGGTGGCCGTTGGTCGGGCGCGGGCATTATAGATACCCTCCGCGGCACATTCGACCCTGACGATGCCGGTGGAGGAATGCACACACTCACCTACACATTAAACGGTTGCAGCATTACCTACGATATTTATGTAAAACCAATTGATGCGTTTTGGAACCTGGCATCGTGCCCCGCACAAACGTTTTATCAGTTGCCTCAGGGCGAACCGTTGGGCGGCACGTGGAGCGGTTTAGGTGTGGTTGATGGTTTGCTGGGCACTTATAACCCTAACATATTTTCGCCTGCTACGTATTCTGAAGATTACCTCACTTATACCCACCCCAACGGTTGTGCGGACTGGATAACGATGTATGTGGTGCAAACCGCCATCTTCCGCGACACAGTGTACCGTTGTGTTGATGAAGACCGCATTTGGCTGCGTTGGGAATCGGTACAAAGTACCCCTTGGAATGGCAGTTGGACAGGCTCCGGAACGTACCAAAACATTAACAACGGCCGTTGGTATTTCGACCCCGCCATTGCAGGCGCTGGGGAGCATACCTTAGTGTATGATGCCAATACATGTATCGATAGTATGGTAATGATTGTATACGGCCCATTACAAAATCATACCGTAAACGTATGCGAGTTGGACACTTCATTTATTTTAGAAGATTTGCCGTTTGGCGCTACCTGGTCGGGTGACGGTATTGTTAACCCCATTACGGGCCTCTTCGACCCATCCGCTACAAACAGTGATACTGTTTGGGTGCGCTACGATACCGACCGTGGCTGTTCCGATTCGGTCCAAATATTTATCACCCCATACATTCAAGCCGATATTTCAGGACTGCAAAATGTGTATTGCAATATCGATACATTGTTGCCCTTAACCCTTTCTCCCGCAGGCGGAACCCTGGGCGGCGATGGTATTCTTGGCACTGATTTTAATCCCTCGCTGTTACCTGCCGGTGGCTCAGCAACGCTATACTATACATACGGGGCAGGCAATTGCCTTAGTTCCGATACATTAAAGGTGCTGGTTTACCCTCCTTTAACGGCATCCATTACTGCCAATAACGACAGCCTTTGCTTTGGCAATGGCACAGGCATGCAGGCTGTGGCAAACGGTGGCAACCAAGGGCTTTATACCTACCAGTGGGGCAATGGCTTAGGCGTGTTCCAAAACGTAGCGGTAAATCCCGCGCAAACCACCACCTATTATGTAACAGTAGATGATGGGTGCTCCGACCCTGTTACCGATAGTATTACCATTTTTGTTTTTGCAGAATATACCTTGCAGCTTACCACCAGCAGTATAAATTGTTATGGCCAGCAGGGCTTTGCAACAGCTAATATTACCGGCCCGGGCACTTATACCTACAATTGGGACACCAGCCCACCCGAAACATCAAATACAATTGTGGCACCTGCCGGTGGCAACTACTACCTTACCGTTACCGACCAAACCAGCGGCTGCGAGCTTGATACCATGGTAAACATACCCGGTTATGGGGTGCTTACAGCTTTATTTTCATCAAACCCAAACCTAGAGTGCATACCCTACAATCAAAATACCGTAACCTTTATCGACCTTAGTACAGGTGCCGACAGCGGCCGCTGGTATGTTAATGGGGCCGATAGTGCAGCCTACACGTTGGGCCAAAACCCCGTTATGGAGTTTGAAACAGAAGGGGAATATGATGTTACCCTTATTGTGTACAACCAGGGCGGCTGCGTTGATACGTTTAATTTGCCCATCTGCATTTTAGCACCGCTCACGCTGTTTGTCCCCAACTCATTCACCCCTAATGGCGATGGTGTTAACGAAAATTTTACAGCCAAAGGCAGCGGTGTTGTTAGTTTTGAAATGAACATCTACACCCGCCAAAACCAAAAAATATTTACCACTACCGATATGGTAACCGGCTGGGATGGTATGTACAAAGGCGAACTGGTTCCCCACGGCGTATACGCCTACGTAATAGAAGCCAAATTCAACACCGGCGAGAAGTTCTTCAAAGGAGGAACGGTAACAGTTATAAGGTAAAATAATAGCCTGTTAAAAGCCGTTGTTATTTTATGACCAGGTTTCAAAAAGATGTAACAGAAGTACAGATTTTTTTAGGCTTGCTATTTATAATACTGCCTGTATTATTTATGCACCCCTCAGGTATAAATTGTATTGGCGAAGAATGGGTGCATTGGGGCTTTTGGCAACGCCTTCAATCACCTGAGGCAATTCGCTTACTAACCGGCTTTACTTTTGGGTTTCATTGCATAAATGCCTTGTTTGCTATGCTGGCTGCATCACTCACATTAATAAATAGAATACCATTTTGGATAAAGGCTTATTGTTTCAATACAACTTGTATTGTTTCCGTTTTGGGCAAGCCTGCTGTTTGATGGTTGGCAAGATGCATGCATAATGCAGATAAATAATGGAGTGGCTTTTATACTTTACATGATTATAGCGTGCATGCATTTTTATCTGTTGGTCGCTTCGTTTATTACAAAAGAAGGTCATAAATAGAAGATTTAAAAGTTCCGCCATCTGTTTAATGTCATCCCGCACTTGATGCGGGATCTCCTACATTTCCTAAATTCCCTACCTTTACACTGTGAAATTAACCCGCGATTTTTATTTACAGGATGATGTGGTAGCCCTTGCCCGTAAGCTAATCGGCAAGGTGTTGTTTACCTGTATCGATGGGCGGTTAACCGCAGGCATCATTACTGAGACGGAGGCTTACGCAGGCGATGTTGACAAAGCATCGCATGCCTTTGGCGGCCGCCGAACTAACCGTACCGAAACTATGTATGCACAGGGCGGCACAGGCTATGTGTACCTATGTTACGGCATCCACCATTTGTTTAATGTGATTACTAATGTTGAGGGTGTACCACATGCCGTGCTAATACGCGGGGTAAAGCCGTTAGAGGGTATTGATATCATCCGCGAGCGCCGCAAGTTTCCTAAGAATGATAAAATACTCTCTGCCGGGCCGGGCACCGTTTCGCAGGCATTGGGCATACTAACCAAACACGATAAAACCGACCTTACAGGCGATGTCATTTGGATTGAAGACCACGGCATTGCATTGCCTGATAATAATGTTAAAATTACTCCCCGCATAGGCATTGATTATGCGGGCGAAGATGCTAAATTGCCGTATCGCTTCTTAGCTAATATCTGAAAATTGAAAACTGAAATCTGAAAGATATTTTTAATTTTATTCTGACCCCTGACCCCTGATGACTATACAAAACGCCCAAACAGAAGTAGACAACTGGATAAAAACATACGGAGTTCGCTACTTTAGCGAGCTTACCAATATGGCTATCCTTACCGAAGAGGTGGGCGAAGTGGCCCGCATAATCTCCCGCACCTATGGCGATCAAAGCTTTAAAGAAAGCGACAAGCAAAAAGACCTTGGCGATGAAATGGCTGATGTACTATGGGTATTGATGTGCCTTGCCAACCAAACGGGGGTTAACCTGGAAGAGGCTTTCAAAAAGAACATAGAAAAGAAAACCCAGCGCGATTCTACAAGGCATTTGGATAATGAAAAGCTGAAATAAGCTGATAGTTTGAGATTCCGTACCTTTGCAAAACAGGTACTAACAAATACAATTGTTGTGGCTTCTTCGGTTTGGTTTCTACCAACTACGAACCACCAACTATCAACTCATAATGAATTTATTACAAGGAGAGAATTTATCTAAGTCGTACGGGCTAAAACCCCTGTTTACAGATCTTACCATAGGCATTAACAAAGGGCAGCGCGTGGCGTTGGTTGCACGCAATGGCTCGGGCAAAAGCACGCTGCTTAAAATACTGGCAGGTAAAGAAACACCCGATAACGGCCAGGTTACCCAACGCAAAGACATCCGTATAGAGTTTCTTGACCAGGACCCTAAACTCGACCCGGAGAAAACAATTATAGAAGCCTTATTAGCTACTGATAGCCCCATATTTAATGCCGTTCGTGAATATGAGAATGCACTGGAGGCCCAACATGCCGAGGATAACGAGATAAACCAGAAGATGCTGCAAATGGCATCAGACAAGATGGATGCCATGATGGCCTGGGATATTGATGCCAAGCTACGATCATTGTTAGCCAAGTTTAGTATCGATAGGTTGAATGTTAAAGTAAGCACCCTTTCGGGCGGGCAAAAAAAGCGCGTAGCCATGTGCAGCGTGTTGATTGACGAGCCTGATTTGCTTATTCTGGATGAGCCTACCAACCACCTTGATATTGATATGATTGAGTGGCTAGAAGATTACCTTTCAACATCGAATATGACGCTGCTGATGGTTACCCACGACAGGTATTTTCTTGATGCTGTGTGTAATGAAATCCTTGAGTTGGAAGACGGTGTTATCTACAAATACAAAGGCAAGTACGCGTACTATTTAGAGAAAAAAGCCGAGCGCGAACTTAGCGAGCAAAAAAGTTTAGAGAAAGCAAAGAACCTATATAGTCGTGAGCTGGAGTGGATTAAACGCCAGCCCAAGGCACGCACTACCAAGTCAAAGTCGCGGGTTGATGCGTTTGATGATGTGGCGAAGAATGCCAGCAAAAAACTGGACGATGCCAACGTGGAACTATCGGTTAAGATGAACCGCATCGGTGGCAAAATCCTCGAGCTGAAAAAAGTATACAAAAACTATGATGATTTAGTACTGCTTAAAGGCTTTGATTACACCTTTAGGAAAGGCGAAAGGCTTGGTATTGTTGGAAAGAACGGTGCCGGTAAATCAACCTTACTAAATATTATTGCAGGCTTAGAAGAACCCGATAGCGGCAAGGTAAACCTGGGCGAAACAATCGTGCTGGGCTACTACTCGCAAAAGGGCATGGTGTTTAAAGAGGATAAACGCATGATAGAGGTGGTGAAAGACAT
>JAIXUZ010000179.1 GCA_027483285.1 Bacteroidota bacterium | reverse complement strand
CCCATAGTAGCGGCCTCCAGTGTTTCTTCCACCTCCTCATTCTCTTTTAGCCCCGCTACATACCTAAAGTAAAACTGCAACGGGCAGCGTATAAACATCGTTAATGCCGATGGCGAAAACCCTTTCTGCCCCTGCCCTATCTGCGTTAGCTTTTCTATTACCGCGGGTGTCTTCTTAAAGCTGATAACATTATCGTGCGCCGTACCTAAGGGTATCTCCAGCAGCTTCTCTTCTATCTTGGGCCCCTTCAGTTCATTAACCAGCTGCACAATAAAACGGCTTTTTTCTTTGCCGCCTATGCCACCATCGGTTTGGGTGCCATAGAGTATCCACACCTTTTTGGCGCGTTGCAACAAGCGGTAAAAGTGGTAGCCGAATATGGAATCTTTATCAGCATACGTAGGCAGTTCATACTCCCTTTTTATATCGAAGGGGATGAACGAGTGCCCTGCCTTGCCCTGGGGCAAAACCCCTTCGTTAGCCGATAGCAACACAATATTTTCAAAATCGAGCGTGCGGGTTTCCAGCATACCCATTACCTGTAAGCCCCGCAACGGCTCGCCATAAAAGGGAATGGTAGTATTGCTTATCAACTGGTTAAACAGCGACCGTAACGTTTGTAAATCAGTCACCAGCGGATTGTTGCCTAGCAACGTTTTAAGCTTTTTTAAATAGCGGTGGTAGGTATAAAGGTATTCCAGCGTAAGCTCGCTACCCGTTTCGGTTTCCATCACCAACAGCAGCTTATCTTTTAGCTTGATTACAATATCCAGCATGTGGTCTACAAAGCCAATAATGTAATCTTCTTTGGGACTGTAAATAACCGTATTGCCAACCTCTCCGGTAAACAAATCGTCTACCAGTTTTTTCGATAGGAATACGTAGTTGCGTTTGGATATGGTGTTCAGCGGATTGGTAGCTGTTATAGCATCGCCCACCAGCAAATTAAACAGCGGGTGCGATACCAGCGTCGCAATATCTTTATGGTAGTAGCGGGCATCTTTCCGACCTTCCGAAAATTTTAAACTACTTATGTGCAGGCTGAATAGCGCATCTACAAACGATGCTACAGGCGTATACTTTAGCGGGTAGCCCATCGTTACGTTTATAGCATCAATATTTTGCGGCAGCGAGTTTAACACAGGCAACAGCAAACCCTCATCGGCCAGTACCAGCGCCGTGCCTGCCATTTTACCTCCCCGCTCTGCCGAAAGGTCTTCCAGTATTTGCCCTGCCAGCTTGGCCTGCGCCGCGTTGCCCGACACGCCAATTATCTCAATCTCCTTTTCGGGGTTGCTCAAATGGTTTTCTACCCAATTAAAATTCTCGGCACCAAAATACTCGCGGTACTTGCGCAAAAACTTACCCGCCTCGTGGTTGGGGTTATCAATGTAAAAAGTATCTGCATCCCAAAATATCTCGGCTTTCTTAATCTTGGTCAGGTATTTCATCACCCTTTCTTCCGCCGCCGTTAGCGCGTTAAAACCAAGAAAATAAACCTTGCTCCACTCAATAGTGCCTTCTACTTCTTCCAAATTCTCAGCAGCCTTGCGGTACGCCATACCTTGGTAAGCCAGCCCTTCACTACTTAACTTGGTGGTTAAGGCAGCATAAAACTGTTTCATCTGCCCCCAAAAGTGCAGGTATTTTTTCTGAAAGTCCGTTAGCTCATGCCCTAAATTCCAAAGCTCAATAGCCTTGGCTTCGTTAAGGTAAGCAAACAGTTGGCGCGTATCGGCAAGGTATTGGTCTATCTCGTTAAAGTCGGCCAGCAGCGTGGGTGCCCAGTGGATAAACTCAGCAAACGCCTTCGCCTCTTCGCCCTCTATCTCCTTATAAATCTCGTAAAAATAAAATAGCTGCGTAAGCCTGTCGGCTACCGTATAGCCCGAAAGGTGGGCCATAAAATCGTCCTGCGCATAAATGGTTGGCGCCCACACCGGGCCGCTAACATTATCGGCAATAATATTGCGGATAAACAAGCCCGCCCTGCGGTTAGGCACTACAATACATACCTCGCCCAGGCCCTCGCCATGGCGCTCCATCAATAGTTTTATACAGGTATGTAAAAAGGTTTCGTGCACAGGGGTGTAAAAATAGCGTATTAATTCAGAATGCAGAATTCAAAATGTAGAATGAGATACACACCCTATTAGCTACAAGCTATCAGCTAAAAGCTAACCCTCCAAATGCCCAACCAGCTTCCTGTATTCAATAGAATTTAGCCCAAACGAGCAGGCGAATTTCTTAAGCTCATCGGCGCAATTTTGGAATAACTCCCGCATATCGTCAAGGCTTTCATCCTCCAACCTTCCAGAAAAGGTAATATGCGGCAAATGCTCAATAGCCGACGCTAACACCACCCGTGCGTAACGGTACTTCCTAAAGAGTTCTTTGCCCTTCAGGTCGTTTTCCATCAGCCCTATAAAATCAATGTACGTCACGGTAGTTGAGATTTGTTCAAAGGTAACCCCACCCACCCGCATATTGTTTTAATACAAAATCAACAAATGGTTACCTCATCCCCCCGCCCCTTATCCTAAAGAGAGAGGGGTGTGTTACGCGGCGGCAATTAAATTTGGGCTAAAGCCCGGCTCCGTATCACACTTTATACCCCGCCCTAAAGGGCGGGGCTATTATAATTTAAAGACCCTCTCCCTTAGATTTAGGGTGATGGTCAACATCTGTTAATTGATAATCCTCAATTGTTAATTATTCCTTCTTTGCTTTACACCAAACAAAAGTACCTTTGCACCATGGCAAACATTGACAATTTAAAGGACATTTGCACCCAGGTGCGTCGCGATATTGTACGCATGGTACACGGCCCACAAAGCGGCCACCCCGGCGGCTCGTTGGGCTGTACAGAGTTTTTTGTGGCACTGTATTTCGACATTATGAAGCACACCCCGCAAAACTTTACCATGGATGGTAAAGGCGAAGACCTTTTCTTCCTGTCAAACGGCCACATATCGCCCGTATGGTATTCGGTACTGGCACGCTCGGGCTACTTTCCTGTTAGCGAGTTGGCTACCTTCCGTTTGATAAATACCCGCCTGCAGGGTCACCCGACAACGCACGAAGGGTTGCCGGGAGTGCGTGTAGCTTCAGGCTCATTAGGCCAGGGCCTATCGGTTGCGTTAGGCGCTGCGCAGGCTAAAAAGCTAAACGGCGATAACAGCATTGTGTATACATTGCACGGTGACGGTGAAATGCAGGAAGGCCAGATGTGGGAAGCCGCCATGTATGCCGCTGCAAAAAAGGTTGACAATATTATTTCTACCATAGATTACAATGGCCAGCAAATTGATGGCTCTACCGACCATGTATTGCCAATGGGCGATATGGCTGCCAAATGGGTTGCCTTTGGTTGGAACGTTCTACACATGGACGGTAACAATATTGAAGAAGTTATAGCCACCTTTAACCACGCTAAAACCCTAACGGGCAAAGGCCAGCCTATTATGATTATTATGAAAACAGGCATGGGCAAAGGCGTAGACTTTATGGAAGGCAGCCACAAATGGCATGGCATAGCCCCTAACGACGAGCAGCTGAAAGCCGCCCTGGAGCAACTGCAAACCACCCAGGCAGATTATTAATCTTTAGGGGATAGGTTATAGGGGATAGGGGTTAGTTTTTTCTTAGCTGTAAAAACACACCTGCACCCTGCCTTGCGGGAGTAACCTTCTTGAGAGAATATAAAAAGATAATACCCCCTCCCCCTACGGGTACTCCCCCTATTTTAGGGGGAGAGTTTCTTACACAAATATCAAAAACCAATAGTTTATAACTACCCATACACCAAGTCTCACACAAACCCTTGGCATGTATCTTGCGTATCCATAAGCAAGCAACACAACCAGGTTTTGAAAAAACTGTGTATCATAGCGCTTTTACTGGCGTTTACAGGCATTTTACAGGCGCAGCCCCTTAGCAAAGGCGTTAAGCAGTTAACGCGTATTGAGTTTGTTTTCGATTCGTCGCAAAGCATGTGGTCGCGGTGGGAATCGTCTACCAAAATGGACGTATCAAAAAACCTGCTGTGCAACCTCATCGACAGCCTGCGCAAAATAGACAACCTTGAACTGGCCCTGCGTGTATATGGGCACCAAAAAAACTACCCCCCTCAAGATTGTGACGATACCAAGCTGGAGGTACCCTTTGGCCCATTAAACCATAAGCGCATAAAAGATAAGGTAAATAGCCTTTCGCCCAGCGGAACTACCCCCATTGCCCTGTCGCTAATTGCGTGTGAAAACGACTTCCCCGACCGTAATGCCCGCAACATCATCATCCTGATTACCGATGGGAAAGAAGAGTGCGGCGGCGACCCTTGCGCCGTGTCGCTGGCATTGCAACGCAAAGGCATAGTGCTTAAGCCGTTTATTATTGGTGTAGGCTTGGATGTAACCACCAAAAGCGCATTCGATTGTATGGGCAAATACTACGATGCCAACACCGAAGCTGCCTTTAAAAACATCCTGAACATTGTTATATCGCAGGCGCTGAATAATACCTCAGCCCAGGTAAACATATTGGATAAATACAACAAACCTACCGAGAGCAATATCGACTTTACCTTGTACGATGCCAATTCGGGCATTATAAAATACAACTACATACACACGCTAAACACCAAGGGCGTACCCGACACGCTGTACATAGACCCTATAAGCACCTACAAGCTGGTGGTGCACACCATCCCCCCGGTTGAAAAAACAGACATCACCCTTACACCCGGCAAGCACAACACCATTGGCATTAATGCCCCTACAGGTTATTTATATTTGAAACAAGAGGGCAAAAGCGACTATGGCGACCTTAAGTGCATCATCCGCAAGGCTAATGAGTTTAAAACCCTTCATGTACAATCGTTTGGGCGTACTGATAGGTTGCTTGAAGGTAAATATGATTTGGAGATACTCACCACCCCGCGCATAACATTAAGTAAGGTAGATATTACCCAAAGCAGCACTACTACTATCGAAATTCCCAAACCGGGGTTGGTATCGCTGCAAATGCCTACCGAGGGCTACGGTGCTATATTTTTAGAAGATAAAGGCAAGCTGGAATTTGTGCTGAATTTGGATGATACAGCTACCTACCAAAACTATGTGCTACAACCGGGCCGCTACCGCGTAGTATACCGCCGCCGTGGTGCAAACGAAACGCTCTACACCGTAGAAAAGCCCTTTGTTATAGAATCCAGCAAATCGGTAGCGCTGAATTTAAGATAGGGGTTATCTTTTTAGTCGTTTCTTTTTGAATTTATTAGAACGATGTGCATTTATAACAGCTACAATAATCAACTGATTAGCAAAAAGCCTGTAATAAATCAGATAAGGAAAATCATTTAATAGGATTGCTCTGTAATTATTTTCCCTAACTCTAAATAATTTTGGATGAATGGATAATTCATCAATTGCGGCATCAAAATCATTAAGGAATTTATAGGCTAAATCAGACGAAATTTTTTGGTAGTAATCAGCAGCTTCAATTAATTCGAGAGTGGCATTGCTTTCAAACTTAACTTTTAGCTTTGCCATATTTTTTAAACAAGTCCTTTTTAATTGTATTCCAATCAACTAGTTCAGCAGTACCATTTTCTACAGCAGCCCAACGTTCGTCAAGGATTTTTTTATGCTCTTCAGGAATATCAAAGTCTTCACTATCAACTACCTTGAACATCTTAACTTGTTTAAGAAATCCCATTGCTAGTTCATAGTCTTTATCTGACACCTTTAAAGTGATTGTTCTCATATAACAAATATATTTAGAAAATAATATCAATCAAACTCACCACTTAACCACACCCCACTTTGCCACTGTTGAAAAGCCACTTTTCAACACCAAGATTACTTTCTAACAACGCACGATGGCTGCATAGCTAGTAGTATATTTGCAGCTAATAAATACCCACCATGCAATATACCTCATCTGGCGATAAAGATACCCGTTCGGGCTTTGGCGAAGGCTTACTTGAACTGGGCCGCACTAACCCTAATGTTGTTGCCCTTTGTGCCGACCTTACCGGATCGCTTAAAATGGATGCCTTTGAAAAAGAATTCCCTGAGCGCTTTTTCCAGATTGGTATTGCCGAGGCTAACATGATGGGTATTGCTGCGGGTATGACCATTGGCGGTAAAATTCCCTTCACCGGAACGTTTGCCAACTTTTCTACCGGCCGAGTGTACGACCAAATACGTCAATCTATTGCCTACAGCGGAAAGAACGTTAAAATATGCGCTTCGCATGCGGGCTTAACCCTTGGCGAAGACGGTGCAACCCACCAGATATTGGAAGACTTAGGTATGATGCGCATGCTTCCGGGTATGACAGTTATCAACCCATGCGACTTTAACCAAACCAAAGCGGCAACCATTGCCATTGCTAAACACAACGGCCCCGTATACCTGCGTTTTGGCCGCCCTAAGGTGGCTAACTTTACCGCACCCAACCAGCCATTTGAAATTGGCAAAGCGATTACTTTTATTGAAGGGACCGATGTGAGCATTTTTGCTACCGGCCACCTTGTTTGGAAAGCCCTGCAAGCGGCTGAAATATTAAAAGAAAAAGGCATATCTGCTGAAGTAATAAACATACACACCATTAAGCCGTTGGATGCCGACGCGATTTTAAAATCGGCGGCTAAAACACGTTGTGTGGTAAGTGCCGAAGAGCACCAGCGCAACGGCGGCCTTGGCGATGCCATTGCCCAGCTATTGGCTATAAAAATGCCTACCCCGCAAGAGTTTGTTGCTGTTAACGATAGCTTTGGCGAGAGCGGAACACCCGAACAACTGCTTACCAAATATGGCCTTGACACTGCCGATGTAGTAGCTGCCGCAGAGCGTGCTGTAGCCCGAAAATAGTATTGTCTCTTAACTTT
>JAIXUZ010000061.1 GCA_027483285.1 Bacteroidota bacterium | reverse complement strand
TTCTTACCGGTATTCTCTAATGTAGACATCATCGGAAGATACGAACTACAGATCTTCAACCGCTGGGGCGCTTTAGTCTGGGAGACCGACACGCCGTCTGAGGGTTGGAACGGTCGCTACAAGGACAGCAAAGATGTTCAGTTGGGGCTTTATAATTGGAAAATAACTTACACAGATAACAAAATGGTGACCCGAACCATAGCGGGCCATGTCAATGTACTGAGATGATGAAAAATATCAAATTAATTTTTACAGTAGCAGCTCTCGTTTTAACGGGAGCTCTTCCTGTTTTTGGACAGTGTCTTACTTTAACCTCAACCACAAATACGAGTAGCTGTGTTGGTTTGTCAAATGGCTCAATTGATTTGAGTGTAGGTGGTGGATCAGGAAGCTATTCTTATACTTGGTCTGGCCCTAACGGTTTTTCCGCTTCTACTCAAGATATTTCGAATCTTGCAGACGGAACATATTTCTGTACAGTAGTAGAGCCAGGGTGTTCAGAATCTATTACAGTCATTGTTTCTTCGCCACAGAACCTCACCTTAGAGAATATAGTCACCAACATCAATTGTTTTGGAAATGCCAATGGAATCATCACGGTTGTTCCTGGCGATGGCGTCTCACCCTACACTTACACATGGTCTAACGGTGGATCAACACCAACTTTGAATAATTTATCGCCTGGGAACTACTCCGTAGTAGTTACTGACAACAACGGTTGTGCTATTTCTGGAGCATTTCAAATTACACAGCCCACAGCGCTTGTGGTATCAAATACCCAAACCAATGTGCTTTGTTTTGGTCAGTTCAATGGTACAATTAATACAACTGTAAGTGGCGGAACAGGTACTTATTCATATAGTTGGTCGAATAGCTCAAACAACCAAAATTTGATCAATCTACAGGCGGGGACCTATAACTTAACGGTAACGGATGCAAATAGCTGTGCAGCTACAAATTCCGTTACCATCACGCAGCCCGCATTGCTTGCAGCTACCTCTACCCAAACAAATGTGGCTTGTTTTGGACAGAGTACAGGAGCAATCGATGTAACTTTAACAGGAGGTACTCTTCCTTACGCATACTCTTGGACGAGTGGTCAGCTGACACAAGACATTTCGGGACTTCCTCAAGGAAACTATACATTGAGTGTCACCGATGCAAATGGTTGTGCAACCAATTTAACCAGAACGATCACACAGAATAGCCAAATCATGGTCGGTCAAACGCTCAGCAATGTGCTTTGCAACGGACAAAGTAATGGTAGTATCAATATTACGGCTAGCGGTGGCACAACACCTTATACTTACGCTTGGTCAGGCCCGAGTGCTTATTCAGCAACAACAGAAGATATTTCAGGTCTTAGCGCAGGGCAGTATACCCTTACTTTAATTGATGCATTGGGTTGTAATAGTGCCAACAGCTACACTTATAATATCACACAACCCGCTACACTAGTACTTTCTCAAACCAACCTAGATATATTGTGTTTTGGTGGAACAGGTAGTATTGATTTGAGCGTTTCAGGTGGCACAACTCCTTATACTTATAGCTGGAGTAATGGTGCCTCTACTCAGGACGTTACCGGGCTCCTAGCCGGAGACTACAGCGTAGTGGTTACCGACAACAGAGGTTGTACAGCCACGCTCAGCAATATCAATATAGCTACCGCTCCTGCCGCAATTGCGCTTTCAACAGTGATAACCAATGCCCAGTGTTATGGTCAATTAAGTGGTGCAATAGACCTCACTGTTTCTGGTGGTGTTGGGCCCTATACTTACTTTTGGTCAAATGGACCTACGAATCAAGATATCACTGGCATCAGCGCAGGAAGTTATAATGTTTCGGTGACCGATGCCAATAATTGTAACACTAATCAGACATTTATTGTGACGGAGCCTGTCTCTGCGCTCGCGGCTAGTGAGACACATACCGATGTAGTTTGTGCAGGTACAGCAACCGGAACAGTGAACCTTACTGTTAGTGGTGGTACGGCGCCCTACACATTCTTATGGAGCAACGGGCTCACCATTGAAGACCCTACTGCTATCGCTGCGGGTGCCTACACAGTTACCATTACCGATGCAAATTCCTGTACTGGAACTATTCCCGTATCGGTTGCTGAATTGTTTGCACCGCTATCTGCTACAACAGCTCCTATCAATGTGGCCTGTTTTGGCGGCTCAAATGGCTTCATTAATTTGACGGTCAACGGTGGTGCTGCACCTTACACATACGCCTGGTCTAATGGCGGATCCATTCAAGATATTGGCGGCCTGAGCCAAGGAACGTACTCGGTCACCATTACGGATGTCAATAACTGTGTTGCTACTGCTAGTGCAATTGTTACCCAACCAAACACTGCCGTTTTAGTTACCGAAACAAATGTCGATTTGCTTTGCGTGGGATACGCAACTGGATCGGTAAACGCGACTGCCAGTGGCGGTACGGCGCCATACACTTATGCTTGGACTGGCCCCGGCGGCTTTTCTTCCACCAATGAAGACCTTACTGGCCTAATCATAGGCAATTATACATTAATTGTAAGTGATGCCAATAACTGTACCGATACAGTTGTGGCAACTATTAACAACCCTGTTGACGGCTTGAATATTGCTTCAATTGTGACCAATGTCAGTTGTTTTGACGGCGCAGATGGTGCAATTGATTTAACAATAAGCGGCGGCACCCCTGGTTATGTCACTTTGTGGTCCAATGGTTTACAATTACAAGATTTATCAAATCTCACTGATGGTAGCTATACGGTCAACGTTACCGATAACGCTGGCTGTGTTCTTTCACAGACCTTCACAATTACAGAACCTGAGGCGCCTTTGGCTTATGTTTCAAATGTTGTCCCTGTCTTGTGTTATGGGGATACGACAGGTGCTGTTACTTTGACGGTCACGGGTGGTACGACACCTTATTTCTTTGCATGGAGTAGTACCGATACAACAGAAGACATTTATAATTTAGGCGCTGGTATTTATTCTGTTACGATTACAGATGACAACGGCTGTACGCAGGCTTTTAGCGGAACAGTTACCCAACCAAATAGCGCCATGTCCGTCACCTTATACCCAACATCTGCTTTGTGTTTTGGCACGCCAACGGGCAGTGTTGACTTAACGGTTGCTGGCGGCGTTCCGGGTTATACATATAGCTGGAGCAATGGCCAAACCTCA
>JAIXUZ010000279.1 GCA_027483285.1 Bacteroidota bacterium | reverse complement strand
CGGTTGATGTTGGTAAGCTGGTTAAACTTAATATAGTAACCCTCTACGTTTATGCGGATGTTTTTACCTGCATCAAACTCAAAGCCCATAATGGCGTGCGACGAGCGTTGTAAGCCGTTTTTAACAGTTTTGCCATCGAACTCGTCGGGCAAGCTGGTTGGGCTTGAAAGGAAACCGTAGAACAAGTTAACCACATCGCGGTCTGAGTTGGCCGCCATTAGGTTTTGCGAGTATAGGCCACCGGCAATTTTAATACGGAACCAATCGGCAACGTTTACCTTGGCCGACAGGCGAGGCTCAGGGCTTAGGGCGCCTACTGATGCATAATAATGGGCGCGGAAACTGGGTTCAAGCACCACACGGTCGCCAAGTACCAGGCGGGTTTTTATATACCCGGCCATTTCGGTAGTATTATCGTTTTGCTTTATAGAGCGGTTTACCGCATTGTAAAAATCAAAATTGGTGGCAAAGCCAATAACGTCAAGGCCGTATTTAATTTCGCTCTTTTTAAAGAATTGTTTAAAGCCAAGGCCCAGGTTAAAGCCGTTTATAGCACTGCTACGTGGCTTTTGGTCTTTCTCGGTAAGGCTTATTTTGTATTGAGAGTAGGCAAAGTTGCCCTCGAAAATTATTTGCGAATTGTTGGGCACCAATACAAAGTTGCTACCGCCACCGGTTGTGCTCCAGCGTAGGTTAGAGCCGCCTTTGTAGTTTACCCCGTCGGTAAAATACATGCCAAACAGGTTTACCTTGCTGCCGTTGGCTCCGTTTATAGAAAACTTGCCGTAAAGGTCGTTAAAGCTAAAAGGCAGGCCTGCACTATCGGCATAGGTATAAAATATAGGGGCTGTTTTATTTAAGTAGGCCGATTTTGCTGAGAAAACAAATGACGAACTGCTGCCACCATCTTCGCTTTGGCGCTTTAACGGTGTTTCTAATAATATTTTAGAAGTAAACGGGTTAATAGATACCTTGCCCGAGAAATGCTTTTTGTTACCATCGCGGGTGGTAATATTCATAATAGATGAAATACGCCCGCCAAACTCAGCACCAAAACCACCAGTGTACACATCGGCATTGCGGATAATATCAGCATCAAAAACAGAGAAGAAACCAATAGAGTGGAACGGGTTGTATACAATCATCCCATCAAGCAAAGTCTTGTTTTGCACAGGCGAACCACCACGGATATAAAGCTGGCCACCTTGGTCGCCGGTAGAAACTACACCCGGCAATACCTGCATGTATTGGGCAAGGTCGGCCTGGCCACCTACGGTAGGTATCTTGTTCATCTCCTTAGGGGTGATGCTTATTTCCGAAATTTTAGGGCGCGTTTTGTCCGACTGCCTGTCGCCAACAACATCAACACCTTTAAGCGTTACGCTCTTCTTTTCGGCATACAGGTTTTGCGCCGTAATAGAATTAGCTTTAACCGTTATGTTTACAAAGGTACTATCATAGTCAAGGCCCTTTGCTGCCAGCACATAAGCACCCGGCGGAACATTGGTAATACTGTACAAGCCATTAATATCGCTTGATATGCCAAAGGTGGTGCCTTTTAAAAACACACTAACAAAAGGTGCGGGTTCGCCTGTTTTTTTATCATAAATAAAGCCACGTACAGTACCTGTAGTACTTGGTGTTTGGGCATTTGCTGCAAAAACAGTTACTCCCAATAAAAAGGCAACAAGTGCCAAAACTCGTAATTTCATCAGTCTTACCAATAAGAATAGTTAGCAAAAATAGGGTTTTCCCGTTAATGGTAGCATACAATTTTGGGCGGATATCGGAAAAATGGGCTTTTACCCTATTTAACCACCCCTAAATTAAACCCACTCTAAATAACCTTGCTTTGTACGCCAATTGCAATATTTACTATATTTGCAGCCTTAAATTTCAGTGTAAAACAACAGATGCAATCAGTCAACTATATCCCCATTGTACTGCAACTTCTTGTAGCAGGCGGCTTTGTAACACTGGCCATGACCCTTACCCACGTTTGGGGGCCTAAGCGCAAAAGCGCCGAAAAACTGGAGAATTTTGAGTGCGGTATAGAGTCGCAAGGCAACGCCCGTATGCCATTTTCTATTAAGTACTTCCTAACCGCCATCCTTTTTGTTTTGTTTGATGTAGAGGTAATATTTCTTTACCCATGGGCGGTAAACTTTAAAGAGCTTGGTTTGTTTGGTTTTGTAGAGATGTTGGTGTTTATCGCCTTCCTTTTACTGGGCTTTTTATACATCATTAAAAAAGGCGCGCTAAAGTGGGAATAACCCCCAGGCATCAACCCAAAATATTTAAGATTTTAGCATGAGCAACGTTCAAATAGTTAACGAACCGCCGGTAGGGCTTCAGGGCGAGGGCTTTTTAGTCACCAACCTAAGCGCTGTAGTTGGTATGGCCCGCAAAAACAGTTTGTGGCCACTGCCTTTCGCTACATCGTGCTGCGGTATTGAGTTTATGAGCACCATGGGCCCCAACTACGACCTTTCGCGTTTTGGTATGGAGCGCCTTAGCTTCTCGCCACGCCAAGCCGACCTATTGATGGTGATGGGCACCATTGCCAAAAAAATGGGCCCTATCCTTCGCCACGTATACGAACAAATGGCCGAGCCACGCTGGGTTATTGCCGTAGGCGCCTGCGCCAGTAGCGGTGGGGTTTTTGATAGCTACAGCGTATTGCAAGGCATTGATAAGGTGATTCCGGTAGACGTGTACGTACCCGGCTGCCCACCCCGCCCCGAGCAAATTATTGAAGGCATTATGCAAATACAGGAACTTGCCGCCAGCGAGAGCCTGCGCCGCCGTAACGGTGAGCAATACAAAGCATTATTAGACAGCTATAACATTAAATAATGGCCGAAGTAACCAACGCATCTGTTTTAGCTACCCTGCAAGAGAAGTTTGGCGATGCCATAGAGCACGCTTACGAGCCTTACGGCATGCTTACCGCCTTTGTAAAGCGCGAGCAGATAATTGATATTTTGAGGTTTTTGAAAGAGGATAGCACTATCCAGATGAATTTCCTTACCTCGCTATGTGGCATACACTACCCTAACAATGAGGGTAAAGAGCTGGGGGTAATTTACCACCTGCATAGCTTTACCAACAACTTCCGCATGCGGTTAGAGGTGTTCTTCCCCGCTGCCGATGTGGATATGCCTACCGCCACCGTACTATGGCCTACCGCCAACTGGATGGAGCGCGAAACGTTTGAGTTTTACGGCATCAACTTCGTAGGCCACCCCGACTTGCGCATTATTCTTAATGTGGAAGATATGGACTACCACCCGTTATTAAAACAATATCCGTTGGAAGACGATACCCGCACCGACAAAGACGACCGCTATTTTGGCCGCGATGACAACAAAGGTGTGCATTTTGATAAATTTCCCGGAAAGGCCCAACTGCCAAATAAATAGACTATGCAGCAGTATACCGATATAGAAGAAGAAAAAGAGTACAATACGCTTAACCTGGGGCCTACGCACCCTGCCACGCACGGCATCTTTCAAAACGTTTTGAAGATGGACGGCGAGATTATCGTATCGTCTGAACCTACCATAGGCTACATACACCGCGCTTTTGAAAAAATTGCGGAACACCGCCCATACTATCAGATTACCCCGCTTACCGATAGGATGAACTATTGCTCATCGCCCATTAACAACATGGGTTGGCATATGACAATGGAGAAGCTTATTGGTGCCGAGATACCCAAACGCGCACAGTATATGCGCATTATTATTATGGAGCTGGCCCGTATTGCCGACCATATTGTTTGCAACTCGGTTATTGGGGTTGATACCGGTGCTTTAACGGGCTTTACCTACGTATGGCAAGATCGTGAGAAGATTTACGAGGTGTACGAAGAAATTTGCGGCGCCCGCCTTACCACCAACATTGGCCGTATAGGGGGTTTTGAGCGCGATTTCAATAAAACTACCTGGGAGAAAATTAACGATGCCCTAAACTCTATAGAGAAACGCTGGGCTGAGTTTGAACGCCTGCTAAGCCGCAACCGTATTTTTATGGACCGTTGCATTGGCTGCGGCCCTATCACTGCCGAAAAGGCTTTGGGCTATGGCTTTACCGGCCCTAACCTACGAGCTGCGGGGGTTGATTATGATGTGCGCGTAATGTCGCCCTACTCATCGTACGAAGATTTTGATTTTACCATACCTGTAGGCACCAACGGCGATACCTACGACCGTTTTATGGTGCGCAATACTGAGATTTGGGAGAGCATCAAGATTATCCGCCAGGCAATGAATAACCTGCCAGAGGGTAATTACCATGCCGACATTCCTGAGTTTTACCTGCCCCAAAAAGACGATGTATACACCAAAATGGAAGCGTTAATCTATCACTTTAAGATAGTAATGGGCGAAACTGATGTGCCGAAAGGCGAGGTGTACCATTGTGTAGAAGGTGGCAACGGCGAGCTTGGTTTTTATTTGGTTAGCGATGGTGGCCGTACCCCGTACCGCCTCCACTTCCGCCGCCCATGCTTTATATACTACCAGGCTTACCCCGAGATGATTAAAGGTGCCATGCTGTCTGATGCTATTTTAACCATGAGTAGCATGAACGTGATAGCTGGAGAATTAGACGCGTAATTGATTATGTCAGAAATAAAATTTAAACCCGAAACAATGGCTCAGGTAGAGGCCATTATCAAGCGTTACCCTGAGGGCCGCCAAAAATCGGCATTGTTGCCCATTTTGCACCTGGCCCAGGAGGAGTTTGACAACTGGCTGGATGTGCCCGTAATGGACTATGTAGCTTCTATACTATCTATAGAGCCTATAGAGGTTTATGAGGTAGCATCGTTCTACACCATGTACAACCTAAAACCAGTTGGCAAATACGTGCTTGAGTTTTGCAAAACCGGCCCTTGCTGCTTAGTGGGTGCCGAGAAAATACAAGACTATATACAGGCTAAGCTGGGCATTAAAGTGGGCGAAACTACGGCTGATGGTATGTTTACCCTTAAAACCGTTGAGTGTATGGCTGCCTGTGGCTACGGCCCTATGATGCAGGTGGGCGACCATTACTACGAGCGTTTGACTGAAGAGAAAGTAGACCGTATTTTCGACTACTTCCGCAATACCGACCCAAGTAAAGTTTACAAAACCGATCCGCTTACCGTAGCGGGCTTAAACTAAGCAACACCTATGGGAGCAAAGATACTTTTAGAGCATATTGATAAGCCGGGCATACGCGGCTACGATGTATATCGCCAAAACGGCGGCTACCGTGCGGTTGAAAAAGCCGTAAAAACCATGACCCCCGACGAGATAGTAAACGAGGTGAAAACCTCAGTACTTCGCGGACGTGGCGGTGCGGGTTTTCCTACGGGGCTAAAATGGAGCTTTATTGACAAGAGCAACCCAACCCGCTACCTGGTGTGCAACGCCGACGAGAGCGAGCCAGGCACTTTTAAAGACCGTTACATCATTCAATACATTCCCCACCTGTTGGTAGAGGGTATGATTGTATCAAGCTTTGCGCTGGGTGCAAACACCGCCTACATCTACATGCGTGGCGAGTTTCGCTGGCTATTCCCTATCCTGCAAAAAGCAATTGACGAGGCGTATGCCAACGGCTTTTTAGGTAAGAATATTTTAGGCACCGGCTTCAACTTAGACCTGTATGTACAGTCGGGTGGTGGTGCTTATATATGTGGTGAAGAAACCGCCCTTTTAGAAAGCTTAGAAGGCAAACGCGGCAACCCAAGGATAAAACCCCCATTCCCCGCTATTAAAGGCCTATACGGCTGCCCTACGGTAGTAAACAACGTAGAGAGTATTGCCGTAACCCCGTGGATTGTAAACAACGGTGGTGCTGAATATGCTAAACTGGGTACGGAAAAATCTCCTGGCACCAAGTTAATATCAGCCTGTGGCAATATTAATAAGCCCGGTGTGTACGAAATTGAACTGGGTTTACCTGTTGAAGAATTTTTATACTCTGACGAATACTGCGGTGGTATTGCCGGCGGAAAGCAGCTTAAGGCTTGCGTTCCCGGTGGTTCATCGGTACCTATTTTACCGGGCGAATTGTTGCTTAAAACAGCAGCCGGCACCCCACGTAACATGAGCTACGAAAGCCTTTCAGACGGTGGCTTTGCTACCGGCTCAATGTTAGGTTCGGGTGGTTTTATTGTGTTTGATGAAAACGCCTGTATAGTGCGCAACCTGTGGAACTTTAGCAGCTTCTACCACCACGAAAGCTGCGGCCAGTGCAGCCCTTGCCGCGAAGGTACAGGCTGGATGGAGAAAGTGCTTCACCGTATTGAGCACGGCCACGGCAACCAGGGCGATATTGACTTATTGGTTGATATAGCCAAGAAGATAGAAGGCAACACTATTTGCCCGCTGGGTGATGCTGCCGCCTGGCCTGTAGCCTCGGCTATCCGCCACTTCCGCGATGAGTTTGAGCTGCACGTTAAGCACCCCGAACTGGTACGCCACCATTACATGAACGATTATAAAGCACCTGTATTACAGGGAGCGTAAAAAACACCCCTCCTAATATAGGAAGGTGGCACGGAGTGCCGGGATGGTATACATAATAATACCCCCTCCCCGATTCGCGGTACTTCCCCTATTTTAGGGGGAGAGTTTGAACACTACCTTGGCTTTTCGATTTCCAATTTTACATCAGACTTAAACGTATCTACCCATACATACACATCCACCCACTCACAGCCTTTATCGTGGAGCATATATGTATCAGGTACTGGTGTTTTATCGGTTTTTAGTTGAATATACAGGCTATACGGTACAGGCTCCTTTTGGCTCAAACTTATCTCGCCAAACCGTTGCAGGTAGTTGTGCAACGACCAATCGGTCCACAGGCTTTTATTGCAATAGATTATGCTGCCTTTTGGGGTAATTTTTTTAAGGGTTTTAATGGCTGAAAGTCGGTCTGCATCACGCTTATATTGACCTGCTTTAATAATGGTTAAGCCAACACCAACAACAAAAGCTACTACCAATACAGCTTTAAAACCATTAAGAAATTTGTTGCTAATCCCTTCAAAAGCCCCGGTAAGCGGGGCAAAAGCCAGTGCCATGGCCATAGCAAAATACGGCATCGATGTGTTCAGGTAAAAGCCCCGCTGCTCATACGACACCATTATTGGTAAAGACGCCGATAGCGCTACCAGCAAAAAGAATAACGTTTTTGAATTATTTGCCTTGCTGATGTATGCAGGCTTTTTATGCAGGTAGTTAGCCACAGCTAAAAAGGCAATTAAGCCTAGAGGCATGGCCAGTTCCTGCACCAGGTTTTGGAGTAATTGTAAACGGTTGCCTGTGTTACTGTGTGGCGTATTGGGGAAGTTTGGGAACCTCGATTTAAAGTACAGCACATAACTCTCTTTAGCCTCAGGTAGCTGAATCAGAGCGAGGTAGATGCCAACCATACCCGCCAGCAACGCAGCACCGCCTATAAAGGCCTTTTTAGATAGTATTTTACGCTCTATACTCCACGAGTACAGCACAGGCACCGCAATGGGAAATAAGCCCGGTATGCCCTTGCTAAACGATGCTAGAAAGGTAAACGCAACAGCGGGGATTAACCAAACCCCTTTCCTGTCTTCAGCCATGTAGCGGTAAATAAAGTACACCGCAACAATATCAAACAGCGACATGGTATTCTCCATTACATTATTGATAAAGCCCCAGCTAATGGTGGGTATTATTAAGAACAGCAACACAGGCCACCAGGTAGTGCTTTTATCCTGAGTGATTATCTTCCAGAATGCCCCCATAGCCCACACAGTCAGCACTAAAAACAAGAAGCAGTAAATACGTTCGGGATAAATATTCTCCGTACCAAACAAATCAAAAAACAGGCTTTGAAACCAGAGCATAAATGGTGGCTGCTCGTGGAAAGGTGTATGCATGGTCTGCGAAAAGGCGGGGTTCCAAAAGGTGCCGTTGCCCAGGGCCATGTTGCGCGATACGGCCGAATACAATACCCCATCCATAAACATACCGTCCATAAACAGGAGCATTATAATGGCAAACACGGTGTAAACCAATGCAACCAGCCAACCGGTTTGTATTTTATTCAGGGATTTCAATGCCCTGCAAATATAGCAGGGTAAGTAAAAGAAATGCTAAAACAATCCAAAGAACCACTCTGCCAATTTCCACAACAGAAACATCATAATAATGGCGAACACCACAAACACTGTAGCCAAACCAATAAGCCAGTTACGAATTTGCTTTGCCTTAATCCTGGCCTCGGCACGGCACTCGTCCATAATAGGCTCCGGCACAAACGATTGTGCCCAGTTCGTCAGTTGGTAACCGATGAGGATATCATCAAGCCAACCCGCAAGTGGAATAACATCAGGTATTATATCAATCGGCATAAAAATATACACCAACGTAGCAATACCTATTAGTTTAGCGGTAAAGGGAGTATCTTGTCGGGTATAAGCCAAAATCATGGCTAAGTTACCCCGGTTCATATAACCCTTCTTTTTTACTGCGTGCTTTAGCATATCCTTTAAACCTATAACAGGCTCTATTTGTTGCTTTTTATGCTAACTGTTTATAAATATGTTATTTAAGCATATAATTAGCCGACTAATAAATTTTAAGATAAATTAGTGTAAACCTGATTTAAAAGGCGCTTAAGCATGAATTTTTCGATAATAGAAAGCCCTTTTGTGGTCTTATCCTCCACATCTTCCCAGGCTTTATCAATACTGGCAAAAACCGTGTAGCCCTTGGCAGTTAAAAATATCCTGGCGGTACGTTTGTCTATGGTTCCCTTGCGGCGCTCCAGCAATCCTTCGGCAGCCATGCGGTCTACCATGTTTGTAATAGTTGCTGGCTTAACAGCCAGTTTATCTGCCAGTTGCGAAGCCGTTTGTCCATCTTCCTCACTCAGGTAATAGAGCATAAGGTCTTGGCCTGAGTGTAATTTTTGCTGGTTTAGGAGTGCATTGCTCATGGTGCGGCGCTGCTTGCCGATTTGCATCAAAAGGTAGCCAATAGAGTCGTTTGGGTCTTTCATAAGGCTAATATAGTAACTATTATTAGTCGGCTAATTATTTTTACAGTAAATGTTAATAAACAACTGCCGTTGTACGTTTATCATTCGTCATGGATAGCACGGTTATTTTTTATAATCTTGCATTGGGAAAACATAATAAAGCATGAAAATAAAATTATACTCAGCAACAATTGCAATAGCTCTTTTGCTTTTAGCAGCATGTGGCCCAAGCGCCGAAGACAAAGCTAAAATGGATGCGTGGCAAAAGAAACAAGACAGCACCGAGGCTGCTAAAAAAGCCGCTAACGACGCCCCTCCCATAGCAATAACATGGGATGACCTGCAAAAAATGGACCCTAAAGAGGTTAGCGACGCATCGCTAAATGGAACCAAGAAAAAGATAATTATAGAAGGTTACCTTTCTATGCCTAGCATGCTATACACCTCGGGCAATAGTATCCGCTGCCACATGTACCCACGCAACGGCCAAACCAAGGGCTTTTATGTAAACCTTGAATTTCAGCAGGGCAAAACCGCCAACCATATGGAGAGCATGCCAAGCAAATACACCCTTGCCGATTTTAAAATACACACCGCCAACAATGAGGTGGTAGGTCAGGGCAGCCCTGTAAAAATTACCGGCGAGCTATCGCGTATAGACGATGAATATGCTACGCTGTACATTACCAAGGTTGAAAAGACAGAGCCTAAAGCCTTTGATTACGCCGCTGCCGCCACACAGCTAACCGATGCCAACATGGGCGATATGGAGAATAAACTGGTATTTGTTGATGCTGCGCTAGAGGTGCCTATGTTTGTTTACATTGAAGAAGACATGACCCTAAACCTTTTAAATGCAGGCCTTAAAGGCGAGGTAAAAGCGAATGTATTGGTGGGCGACGGCCCTAACCAAATAAGCAACCTACCAGAAGGCTGGAGCCCAAGAGACGTTAAGGTACACGACAATACAGGCAAGGTTATAAAAGGCAAAACACGCGTGTACGGTACATTTGCCAAATCTACCATTGGCGATACCAAAGGCTACATTCATGTAGAAAGAATTGGTAAGTAACAATTGTTAAAAATGTCATCCAGTCCCGATAACTATCGGGATTGATTCGGGATTTAATAATACACCAAGCCCTTCAGTAATGAGGGGCTTTTTTATGGAATACGCCTATGCTTATCATCTAACAGGTATGCTTTTAAAAAACATTTCTACGCTACTACTTCTATTGTTTGCCAACGGTTTATACAGTCAACCAAGGGTTGATGCCATTACATTAGATAAAACAGAGTTCCCCGTAAACGAATTCATCCAATATAAAGTAACCACCGCTAAGCCTTACAGGTTTCAACTGGATGGAGGATGCAGCAGTAGCGTTTTAGCGTACAGAATTTATAAGGTTGAAAAAGACAGCATACATTTATACAGCGACCATTCCGGTGTTCAAATGGATTGCGGCATGCCAACTTCAAAACCCGACACGGTGAAAATATCAGCAATCAGGGAAGCAATAAAAAAGCCTGGTTCGTATATAATTGCAATCCCTTTTAATGGTGGAGAGTTACGCTCGGCGGTGTTTAAAATAGTGCCTTTTAAAGGTGGTAAATACTATGGGCTGCTTGATATGAGGGAGCCGTCTATCAATTTTCCGGGTGAGCTGCATTACAACCAGATAAGCGTAATGCTTGACATGAAACCCAATGGCACCTACTACTACAATTACGGCTCGTTACTTAGCGAAGAGGGCACCTACACAGTGTATACCGATAGTATTGCATTTAAACCCACAAAAAGCGTTATTCCTAATATGTCTAACCCCAATATTTTACTAAGGGGTTCTTATAGTTATCATTTCAACAGCGGCAGTATAATACTTGCACGCAATTTAGCAAACGACAACTACTACCATTACAGCTTAATGCCGGTAAAGAAATAGTTATTTACCAGCCGCAGGTTTCACTTCTACAATATCCATAGCAACCCTAAAACCAGTAATTGGCGAACATGTATTGGCAGGGTATGATTTACTTGCTTTT
>JAIXUZ010000383.1 GCA_027483285.1 Bacteroidota bacterium | reverse complement strand
CAATATTGCATCTCGGCCGGTGTACAAACACTTAGCGGTTTACCATCAGGCGGTACATTTAGCGGAACCGGTGTAACCGGCACCAGCTTTGACCCTGCAGCTGCAGGTGTTGGTATCTATGATATTACTTATACCTTCTCTGACGTTAACGGCTGTACAGGCACTACTACCCAACAGGTACAAGTGTATGCACAACCTACAGTATCTATTACTGGTTTAGCTAACACATATTGCTCTAACGATGTATCGGTAACATTTACTGGCACGCCAAGTGGTGGTACTTTTAGTGGTCCTGGCGTTTCGGGTAACACATTCTTCCCAACTATTTCAGGCCCTGGTACACATACTATTACTTACACTTATAGCGATGGCAATGGTTGTGGTAACACAGCTACCCAAACGGTAGTTGTAAACCCTGCCCCAAGCCCTGTAATTTCAGGCTTGGCATCAAGCTACTGTATTAGCGCCAACCCTGTAACCGTAAACGTAACACCAGCCGGTGGTACATTAAGCGGACCAGGTGTATCTGGTACTACCTTCAACCCAGGTGTTGCCGGTGCGGGCACACACACCCTTATCTACTCTGTAACAACAGGTGGCTGTACAGGTACTACTTCAATCCAGGTTATTGTTAACCCACTGCCAAACGTTGGTTTTGCAGGTTTACTAAATGCTTACTGTACGTCATCTGCTGATGTTCAAATGACATCATTCCCACAAGGAGGTTCATTTACCGGCACAGGTGTTTCGGGTAACGTATTTAGTCCATCGCAAGCCGGAACAGGTACATTTACTGTAACCTATACCTTTACTGATGGTAACTTATGTTCTAACTCATACTCTCAGTTTGTAACCGTAAGCCCTGCCCCTGTGGTATCGTTTACTGGTTTAGGTGCTGAGTACTGCGAAGATGCAACCCCTGTTGCTTTAACAGGCACACCAGCCGGTGGCACATTCAGTGGCAACGGTGTTACAGGTAACAACTTCGATCCATTGTTTGCAGGCCCGGGTACACATACTGTTACCTACGTTTACACTACAAACAACGGTTGCAGCGGCACAAGCTCACAACAGGTAACTGTTAACGCTACACCATCTGTTCAAATTACAGGCTTAAGCAGCAGCTACTGTGTAAACGCTGCCCCTGTAAACTTAACAGGTAACCCAAGTAATGGTACATTTAGCGGAGCAGGTGTTGTAAGCAACACGTTTACCCCTGCCAACGCTAACTTAGGCCAAAACATTATTACCTATACGTATATTGATGGCAACACTTGCGCAGGTAGCACACAAACTGTGGTTACCGTTACCCCGCTTGATAATGCTACATTCTTCTATACCCAGTCGTCATTCTGCCAAACAGGTGTAACAACCCCTGTACCTACTATTACCGGTACAACAGGTGGTACATTTAGTGCTTCTCCATCAGGCTTAAGCATTAACCCTGCTACAGGTTCAATTGACTTAGGTGCAAGCACCGCAGGTACTTATACTATTACTTATACTACCAACGGCGTATGCTCTGCAAGCCAAACATTCAGTGTTACTATTACTAACGGCGCTAATGCAGGCTTTAACTACTCATCAAGCCAATACTGTAACAACCTAACCAACCCACAGCCTAATATTACAGGCGACTTTGGTGGTTCGTTCTCAGGATCTAACGGTTTAGCAATTAACGCTCTTACAGGCGAGATTGACCTTGCTAACAGTTCAACAGGTACATTTACCGTTACCTACACTGTAGGTGGTTCTTGCCCTGGTTCTACTACTACAAGCGTAACCATTTCTCAGGCTGATGATGCAGCATTTGCTTACCCATTGTACACTTATTGCCAATCATCGACCTTAACACCTACACCTACCATTACCGGTAACCTTGGCGGTGTATTCAGCGGGTCTAACAATTTGTCAATAAGCACTGTAAACGGTAACATTAACTTGTTGGCCAGCCAGCAAGGTGTTAGCACTATTACTTATACTACCAATGGAGTATGTCCTGCCTCATTCTCGCAAGACATATTCATTAACAACGGCCCTGTTGCTGATATTACCGCTAACGGCTCAACAAACTTCTGCTTTGGTGGTTCGGTATTGTTAGATGCAGGCCCGGGTTACTTTGATTATGCCTGGAACACCGGTGTTAACACTCAAATCATCAGTGCTTCAACATCTCAAAACTACTCGGTAGTTGTAACTGACTCTTCTGGTTGTTCTTCAAGCGATACTATTTCGGTACTTGTTATCCAAGACCCTAACGCATCGTTCACGTTCAACACCTTTAGCCTAACAGCTAACTTCACCAACCTATCTGACAACGGCCAAAGCTACTTGTGGATATTTGGTGATGGCAACCCTAACTCAACAGAGCCTAACCCTGTACACACCTATGCTGAAGATGGCACTTACCAGGTAACATTGGTAGTAACCAACCTTTGCGGTACTGATAGCATCACTATCCCTGTTACTGTAATGAAGCTGGGTGTTGGCGAGCAGCCTGTTGTATCGTCGTTCAACTTGTACCCCAACCCAACCGAAGGTAACATTACTGTTACATTCGAAATACCGTCTAAACAAAACGTAAGCATTACGCTTGCCGATGTTACCGGACGTGTGGTACAAAGCGAGGCGTTGCCAAGCTACACCGGCAAATACACCAAAGAGTACAACTTTGAAAACTTAGAGCGTGGTATATACTTATACAGCATACGCACTAACAATGGTGTAATAACCAAACGCATAGTACTTAACTAAGCCGGTTTTTATTAATCGGTTGATATAAGCTCCCCCTGACGGTAACGTCAGGGGGAGCTTTGTTTTTGGGCCATAGCACAATTGCGGGTTTGCTTAGTTTATATTTTTTATCTTTGTAGTGGATTTGGATATTTATAGAAAATGAGAGTTTATCTTGACAACGCGGCAACTACTGCCTTAGACAAAGAGGTGGTAGAGGCTATGCTACCGTATTTGATAGAGAAGTTTGGCAACCCATCATCAACCCACCAGTTTGGGTCTGAGGTTAGGGTAGCTATAGAGCAATCGCGTAAAACGATAGCCAAGCTGCTGAATGTATCGCCTGCCGAGATAATATTCACATCGGGCGGAACGGAAGCCAACAACATGGCCCTGCGATGTAGTACCGAGTTTATGGGCATTAAACACGCCATAACCTCGCCCTTAGAACACCATGCTGTGCTACACACCCTTGAGGATTTAGCCAAGTTGGGCAAGATTAAACTAAGCCTTGTAAATGTTGATGCCAAAGGCAATGTAGACCTGGCCCATTTAGAAGAACTGCTTGCCGGATACGATGGCCAAACCCTGGTATCGCTAATGCACGCCAACAACGAGATTGGCAACCTATTACCCATTGAAAAAGTATCGGCGCTTTGTGAACAATACAAAGCCGTTTTTCATACCGATACGGTGCAGACCATGTGCCACTATCCCTTAGATTTCCAAGCTGTTAAAGTACACTTTGCATCGTGTGCTGCCCATAAATTCCATGGCCCCAAAGGCGTTGGCTTTTTGTATATGAGTGCCGATGTAAAAATACCCCCCTTTATTACCGGTGGCGCGCAAGAGCGCAACATGCGCGGCGGTACCGAGAATGTGTACGGTATTGTTGGCCTTGGCAAAGCCTTTGAAATTGCCCACCGCGACATGGAAAAAGAAGCGGCCCATATACGCGAGCTGAAAGGCTACATGATTGGCCGTTTGCAAAACGAGTTTCCAGGTGTGGAGTTTAACGGCGAAAGCGGCAACATGGAGAAATCGCTATACACCGTACTTAACGTATCGCTCCCTAAGACCGATATAGGCGAAATGCTGCTGTTTAACCTTGATATTAATGGTGTAGCCGCCTCGGGTGGCTCGGCATGCTCTTCGGGCAGCGATATTGGCTCGCACGTGCTCCGTGCCCTTAATACCGATATGGAACGCCCCGCGGTGCGCTTCTCTTTCTGCAAAACCACCCAACTGCAAGACATTAACTATGCGGTTGATGTGCTGAAGGATATTTTGAAGCCGGTTGTTGCGCAGAGCATAAACGTGTAGCGTACAGAATTGATTATTCCTTTTTTCTATCAAATTCATTGAGGTAGCCGTTAAAAACGTACCTAAATGATAGGTGGCCGTTTTCGCCACCATTTAATATTTCAAAGCAGTATTGGTCGCCAGTGTGGATATTGGTTTCCACTAAAAACAGGGCAGTAGTATCTACACCCGGTTTAAGGTATGTGGTATCGCAAATAGCAGATGATATAGAATAGTAAAAAGTATCAATTAACTGCTCATCGTATTTTTCTATAATGTACTTCTCGGTAATGTAAATATGGTTTCGCTTATCGTCGCTATTCTCCCAATGCCCTAAAATGGGGGCAAGGTTTATCACCTGTGCAGGGCAAAGGGTGGTGAGTAGTAGTAGGGATGATATGATGAGGGATTTTAGCATAATATGAAAGTCTATATCTTACCAACCTTACCTATTATACTTGCTAAAGCTGTTTCAGTTCCAACTTCATTAATATTCACCTCAAGTAGTTTTTTATTGTTGTGTGTCACAAAGTAAGTACTAGAATTCTCATTGCTATCAACCTGGCTAATAGTTAGCCTATTGTATAGTTTGAAAAATTCAATGTAGGCAGGCTGCCCCACAGAAGTATTGGAAACAGCCTCTTTAATAAGCGCATACCCTTTTATCTTTACAATAGGCTGCACCTTTTCTTTTACTAAATCGATAAATGAAGTTTCAAAAACATCCACTGGCATATTAGTAATTATTAATGCTTAATAAATTCAAGGTTAAAGATATTTTATCCCCCTCTCCTTTGGAGAGGTCCCGATAGCTATCGGGATAGGGGTAAGGCTGTTACTTTGCCCCCGCCAGCAGGTACAGCACTGCCATACGCACGGCAACGCCGTTTTCTACCTGGTCTAGAATGATGGATTGGTCAGAGTCGGCAACATCGCTGGTAATCTCTATGCCACGGTTTATAGGGCCGGGGTGCATAATGGTAATCTTTTTGCTCAGGCTGTCCAGGCGCTCCTTATCAAGGCCATACAGCATGGTATATTCGCGTAGGGAAGGGAAGTACTTAATATCCTGCCTTTCCAGTTGTATGCGTAGCATATTGGCTACATCGCACCATTCCAGGGCTTTCATCAGATCATACTCAACACGCACACCTAGCGATGTAATGAACTTAGGCATTAGGGTAGGAGGGCCGCACACGACCACTTCGGCACCCATTTTATTCAGCAGGAATATATTGGATAGCGCCACGCGCGAGTGCAAAATATCGCCCACTATAGCCACTTTAAGGCCTTTAAGGCTGCCGTGCACCTCCAGCATAGAGTAGGCATCTAAAAGGGCTTGCGTAGGGTGCTCGTGGGCACCGTCGCCGGCGTTTACTATTTTGGCTTTTATGTGTTTGGCAAGGAACACGCCCGCACCCGGCTTGGGGTGGCGCATTACTACCATATCCACCTTCATGGCCAATATGTTGTTTACGGTATCTATCAGGGTTTCGCCCTTGCTAACAGATGATGACGATGCGGCAAAGTTTACCACATCGGCGCTCAGGCGTTTCTCCGCCAGCTCAAACGATAAGCGGGTACGCGTACTATTCTCAAAAAACAGGTTGGCAATGGTTACATCGCGCAACGATGGAACCCTTTTTATGGGCTGGTTTATAATGCCCTTAAAGTTTTTAGCGGTTGATAATATCAGCTCAATATCAGCTACAGTCAGGTCTTTTATTCCTAATAAATGTTGTACGCTGAGAGCCGACATAGTGTGTTCCGTTTTTT
>JAIXUZ010000150.1 GCA_027483285.1 Bacteroidota bacterium | reverse complement strand
CCCTGGTACTTTCCGTTAGCATTTTTAGCAAATTTGGCCGTTTCGCCGTTTACCATTAAATACGTTTCAACAAAAGGCTTGCTGCCCGGCCTGTTAAAAGTGCAGTAGTTTAATGCAGATTGCAGGTTCTGCGCCTGCATGCCAAGGCTGGCTGCTACAAAGCCCATTATGTAGAAATACTTTTTCATTACCGTATGTACTAAAATATACCGTAAAGTTACGGATTTTTAGCGTTCCTGTTAGGACAAATTTGGGCGGTTGTCGGAAAGCGTTATAGTGCATTGGGCTACACACCCCAACCTTCAAACACTAACTAAAAATCGGCTGGTAACAATCTAACAGTTAGCCAACTATTACGCTAAACAGCAATTATCTAATTCGCATATTCGCTCATTCGCTAATTAATATTACCTTTGCGCCGTTCTTTGAATAAAGCTCTTTAAAATGACATTAGTAAAGCAAGAGATTAAGGCCACCATTGAGAAACCGTTTGAGGGGATGACGATTGGCGGGCACGAGCAGGTTACCTTCTGCTACGACGAAGCAACGGGGTTAAGAGCCATTATTGCAATTCACAACACGGTATTGGGCCCTGCATTGGGCGGTTTGCGCATGTGGAACTACGCCACAGAGACGGAAGCATTGAACGACGTTCTTCGCCTTTCGCGCGGCATGACATACAAAGCAGCCATAACAGGGTTAAATCTTGGCGGTGGCAAGGCCGTAATAATAGGCGATTCTAAAACACAAAAATCAGAAGCATTGATACGCCGCTTTGGCAGGTTTGTAGAAAGCCTTGGCGGTAAATACATTACTGCCGAAGACGTGGGCATAAACACCCGCGATATGGAATACATCAGCAACGAAACCAAGCATGTTTCAGGTTTGCCTGAGAGTATGGGCGGCGGTGGCGATCCCAGTCCCGTTACTGCCTACGGCGTGTACATGGGCATGAAGGCAGCCGCTAAACACAAATGGGGCAACGATAGCCTAAACGGTAAAACCGTTACCGTACAAGGCACAGGCCATGTGGGTTTTTACCTACTTCAATTATTAGCTAAAGAAGGCGCAAAACTGATAGTAGCCGATATTAACGAAGACAACCTTAAAAAAGCAGTCGACGAAACCGGTGCAACCGTTGTAAGCCCTAACGATATTTACGATTTACAGGCCGATATTTATGCCCCTTGTGCTTTGGGTGCTACGCTAAACAGCGACACCATACCCCGCCTTAAATGCGAGATTGTTGCAGGCTCTGCCAACAACCAGCTGGCTATTGAAGAGCAGGATGGCCAGACCCTTATCAGCCGCGGCATTATCTATGCCCCCGATTTTTTAATTAATGCTGGTGGGTTGATAAATGTGTACAACGAAGTGTTGGGTAAATACAACAAAGACCGTGTAATGCGCCATGCCGAAACTATTTACGGCCAAACACTGGCTATTTTAGAGCGTGCCGAAACGCAAAAAATAACCCCGCAGCTTGCTGCCAACCACATTGCCGAAGAGCGTATTAACGCCATGGCAGCCATTAAAACAAGAATGTAGTAGTACATCAATAAGAACTGTCATGCTGAACTTGATTCAGCATCTCATATATATTACCTAAAGTGAATTAGGAGATCCCGAATCAAGTTCGGGATGACAAAAAACGAATAAAAGGAATGCTTAACAGAAGACATATACGAGTAAAGGTAATGCATGCGCTGTACGCGTTTTTCCAGAGTGAGAACGACGATGTTATGCGTGGCGAAAAAGAGTTGTTTTATAGTATTGACAAAAGCTATGAGCTGTACATTTGGATGTTGCAGCTTATTGTAGAGTTGAAAGAGTGTGCATGGCAAATTACAGAAGAGCGCAAGCACAAACGCCTGCCTACGGCTGATGATTTAAACCCAAATACTAAATTCATCAACAACAAGTTTATAGAGCTTTTACAGAACAATGCTGAACTGCACGATAAAGTGGTGAAGTATAAAGTAAACTGGCAACCAAGGTTTGAGCTTATCCGCCGCTTGCTTACCAAGTTTACCCAGGGCGAGGAGTACCAAAAATACATGGCTACCCCGGGCAAAAATTTTATTGATGATAAAAACATAGTGTTGGCCCTTATAGAGGAATACATTGCCCCTGATGAGGACTTGCGCGAGAAGATGGAGGAAGACAGCATTTACTTTGCTGACGATTGGGTAGTAACCATTGGTGCCCTGGCCCGCACGGTTGAGTTGTTCCATGAAAACTCTAGCGAGCAGCAACGCATATTGGCAACCTATAAAGATGCCGAAGATGATGCCAAATTTACCAAAGACTTGTTCCACAAAACCATAATGGCATCTAAAGCATACGAAGAGCTTATAACATCAAAAGTAAAAAACTGGGAAATTGAGCGCCTTGCCGCTATGGATGTGCTGTTGATTAAAATGGCCATTGCTGAGATTATGCATTTCCCCAGCATACCCATTAAGGTATCTATGAATGAGTACATCGAGCTATCTAAAATATACAGCACCCCGCAAAGCAAAGCCTTTGTAAATGGCTTGTTAGATAAAATTGTGGGCGAGATGAAAGAAAAAGGCGAGATTAAAAAGGCAGGCAGGGGCCTAATTGAGTAGATTTGTGCATGGTACAACCATTAGCACATAATATAACCACCCGCCGTACCGCACGGTATTTTACGCTTGGCAACACAACCAACCCCGCTAAGGTATGGGTGGTGTTGCATGGCTACGGCTTTTTGGGTTCAGTATTTGCCAACGAGTTTAACGGTTTGGTAAAAGACGACACTTTGCTTATTGCTCCCGAGGGTTTGTCGCGTTTTTATGCCAAAGGCTTGGGTGGCGACGTTGTTGCCAGCTGGATGACCCGCGAAGACCGTATGGCCGACATTACTGATAATATCACCTATTTAGACACGATTTACAGCGAGGTTATTCAGCTCCTGGGTAAAGTTGAGCTGAATGCCCTGGGCTTTTCGCAGGGCTGCGCTACGCTTTGCCGCTGGGCTACTGCAGGTTTGCCATCTTTTAAAACATTGCTGTTATGCTCGGGTGATATTCCTAACGATTTAGAGCCGGAGAAAATTGCCGCTATTTCTAAAGTAACAGATATACATGTAATTTATGGTACAGAAGACCCGCTTATTCCGCAGGGGTATACTGATAAATTAATGGAGATGCTTACCATGTGGGGCGTACGCTACCAAAGCCAAACCTTTGTAGGTAAGCACGAATTGAATAAAGAAATTTTAGCACAATATATCTAATGCTGCTTATCTATTCGCCCGCTGTTACCAACCGTTTGCGTTATGCTGCCAAGCTGGTGTTTAGCAGTTGTGTGCAGGCTGAATATAAGCTGACAGATGATGCTGCCGAGTTGGGTATCCACCGTGGTCCTAAGCTATCGTATGGCGCACGGTCTATTGCCGGCGAGCCTTTTATTTATGCAGAGGGCTTACTAACTGAAACAGGCTTCAGGACAGAACAGCCCGCCAAAGGCTCTGATTATAAAGGCATAGCCACCATATTTGCTACCGATAGCAAGGCTATAGTACCCTTTGATATTTTTGCCGCCGCCTTTTATATGGCAACAAGGTGCGAAGAGTATTTACCGCACGAACGCGATAACCACGACCGCTACATTCCCTCAGAATCTATCCACTACAAATATGGTTTTTTAAACAAACCGGTGGTAAATATTTGGGCCAACCAACTGGCCGAGCTGGTAGAGGTTGTTTACCCTGAATTTACCTGGGCCAAACCAAAGTTTGAGTTTATATCAACCATAGATATTGATAATGCCTTTGCCTTTGCCCACAAGGGTTTATTGCGCGGGGTTGCAGGCTTGGCGCAAGATGTGTTCGACTTTAAGTTTAAGCGGATGCCTGTGCGCGTAAAAAGCTGGATGCACGAGTCTAACGACCCCTATTTTACTTACGATATAATTGAAGGCTTTGCCCAAAAATATAAACATCGCCTGCAATTCTTTTTACTTGTAGGCGATTATGGCTTTAACGATAAAAATCCCGATTGGGACAACCGCGGCTACCAGCGTTTAGCCAAGCGCCTGGCCGATAAGTACCTTATTGGTGTGCACCCGTCGTATGCATCGTACCTGCATATTGATAAGGTAGGCGAGGAGCGCGACAGGGTAAACGAGATGATAGGCCGCCACGTTGATACCGCCCGCTGTCACTTCCTTAGGCTTACCTTTCCCGTTACCTATCGCACGCAGGTATATTTTAATATAATGCACGATTATACCATGGCGCACTCACCATTACCAGGGTTTAGAAGTGGTATGTGCACGCCTCACCGCTGGTTTGATGTGGAACGCGATGCTGAAACAGGCTTAACCCTGCACCCATCGGCTGTAATGGAAGGTACTTTACGCGATTATATGAAGCTTTGTCCCGCCGAAGCCAGTGCCACCATAGCCCAACTGATGAATGAGGTAAAAGCCACAGGCGGCGAATTCATCTCCATTTGGCACAACGATAGTTTTACCCCTGAGAATAAAGAGTGGGTAGAGGTGTATGTGGGGATGATTCAATTGGTTATCTCGGATTTTTAAGAATTATAGTTTATTTGTTTTATATTTGTATTTTAATTGATATACATTATAATTAATATTAATGAAGAAAATTACTTATACATTAATACCAGTTGAAAATTGCGATTTATGTGATGCTGGGAACTCTCAATTTAAAATTTTAGGAAAACGTCTAAATGGAAGCCAAGGTTTTTTTCCAAAAAATAAAATTGGGATAACTACAACAGTAGTGAAGTGTAAAAATTGCGGATTAGTTTTTCCAAATCCTATGCCTGTGCCCGCAGCTCTTAGTGACCATTATGGAGTGCCTCCAGAAAAATATTGGATACCAGAATATTTTACAGTTAATAAAAATGAGTATGCAGGTTTATTAAGTTTAGCGAGAAATTTAGGTGATTTTTCTGGTAAGCCCAAGGTTTTAGATATAGGAGCAGGCATTGGTAAATGCATGATAGCATTTGAAAATGGAGGTTTTGATGTTTGGGGTATTGAGCCTTCGGAGCCTTTCTATAATAAGGCAATAAAAATGATGAATGTAAGCCCAGATAGGCTTAGATTATCATCTTTAGATGATAGTGAATTTGAAGAAAATTACTTTGATTTTATCACTTTTGGTGCAGTACTAGAGCATTTGTATAATCCATCGGAAAGTATACTAAAAGCAATGAAATGGCTTAAGCCTAATGGAATAATCCATATTGAAGTGCCTAATTCAAATTGGTTAATAAGTGAATTAATTAATTTGAATTATAAAGTACGTGGCCTTGATTATGTTAGTAATATTAGTCCAATGCACGAGCCTTATCATATTTATGAATTTACTTTAAAATCATTCCAAGAGCATGCTAAAAAGCATAACTACGAAATTGTTTATTCTGAATATTATATTTGTAATACATATATGCCAAGTTTCATTAATCCGCTAGTAAAATGGTATATGCGTAAAAAAGATAAAGGAATGCAATTGGCGGTGATTTTAAAGAAAAAGTAATGTGTTTTGGTAATAGTTTAATTTGAATAAACTTTCAAAACCTATAGTATCACTGGGTGCTAAGTTGGAGAAAAGCTTGTTTGGCACCCGCGTGGTAAAGTTTGTGTTTTTTGGGAATTACTTTTACGGCTTATGTGCCATAGCCCTGGCGGTAGAGGCTACAAAGCAGCAAAACTTTACCCTAAACCACCCCTATTTTTATATACTGCTATTTATAGCTACGGTGCTGTATTACACCCGCGCTTATATAAGCGATAGTACTACCGATATAACATCAAACGCCCGAGCCCGCTGGTATGCTGAAAATAAAAAAATGGTTATAGCTACACAGGTGTTGTTGGCTGTTTTGTTGGTAGTATTTGGGCTATTATACCTGCAATTAATAGGAGATAATTTGCTAAAAAGTACTGTACGGGAATGGTTGCTCTACCTGTTCTTCCCTATAGTAGCGTTTGCCTATTATGCATTAGAAAATAAGAAGTTAAAAAAATACAGCCTGCGGAATATTGGTTGGCTTAAGCCCTTTGTGATTGGGTTGATATGGGCGGGGCTTGCTACTGTTTACCCTATACTGGCAAAGAGTTTAGAAGATGGGCATCATTTTATAATTACCGAAAGGTTGTGCCTGCTTACCCTTAAAAATACAATGTACGTTGGGCTGCTGTGTATTATGTTCGATTTTAAAGACTACCATATAGACTACCAGCAAAAGCTAAACACCTTTATAGTAAAACTGGGCTTGCGCAAAACGGTGTTTAATATCCTGTTCCCGTTAATATTGCTGGGCTTATCAACGTTTATAGTATATGCCCTAAGCCAGGATTTTAGCTTTAGCAAAATACTATTGAACACCATCCCGTTTGTGTTGCTGGTTATGGTGGCATTATCGCTACTTCGCCGCAAAAGCATTTTCTACTACCTTATTGTGGTAGATGGTTTAATGTTGGTAAAAGGTGTTTGCGGTATTTTAGCTATGCTTTATTTATAATTAAATTTATATTCATTTTCTTGTTTTTTATCTATACCTGCTTGAGATATAGAAATAAATACTCTGCATGCATACTTTTTTTTGAACAAGTCTTTGCGCTGTTCGTTGTTTGATTATCTTTGCTAACCTTTTTTTTAATAATATCAAACCAACACAATGAAAATATTAGTTTGCATTAGTAAAGTACCTGATACTACTACTAAAATTTCGTTCGACGAGAGCAAGACCAAACTAAACACCCCAAACGTACAGTGG
>JAIXUZ010000341.1 GCA_027483285.1 Bacteroidota bacterium | reverse complement strand
TAATATGCCCGCTAGAAACTGATGCTGTATAAGATATACCAATAGCTGCTGATGATGTAGTAGTAGAAGTGTGGGTTGCCGCACACGAAAGGCTGTATATAGTATTGCCTGTTATGGTAAATGCGTTAGGTGTATTTGATAGTCGTATACCTACCACTTGCGAGCCTATAGCACTGCCAGAGTAGTTGTTGGTAAGGCTAAAAATAGTATTGTTATTTATTTCGCCTGCTAAGGCACCGCCTGTAGCCCATACAATTCCATATAAGTTGCTTGTTCCTGCGCTGCTGCTAGAACCCGCTATAGTAATATTGCTAATTGTATTACCATTAATAATACGCGATGGGGCCGAACCTGTACCTGCACCAAATACTATGGCCGAGAAGTTAAAACTGGTACTATTGGTAATTGCGCCTGTTATACTGCTAATGGTATTGTTTTGGATATTGATTTGACCATTAGGGCTATTGTTATAAATACCATAAGCTGTTCCGGCTTGGCTTAAAGTTGTATTGTTAAATGTTATAGTTATAGGGTAGGTGGCATTACCAATAATGTTGCCTGTTGTAGTACCAATATTTATTAAGCCATTGGTAACATATATAGCATGGAACATAGCCGAGGTTGTTGTACTCGTACTATTGCCTGCCCACGCAATATTTCCAAACGTATTGCCTTGCACATTGCTTGCTGTAGCAGAGCCTACACTTAGTGTCATACCATTAAAGCGGGCATCGGCAATACCTGTTTGGGTCCAGGGTGTTCCACCTGCCGAAGCGGCTGTACCACCAATAAAGTTGTTGTTTATAGTAAACCCGTTGCCCGATGTATTGCTAATCAATATCATGGTATGGGTAGATGTACCCGTTGTGCCGGTGCGGGAAGCTGTTTGGTAAAAGCTATTGCCGTTAATTGTCCAAGCAGAGTTGCCTGTTTGTAAGTTTATAAAGCTGGTAGAGGTGGCCGCGGCCCAAACGTTTGCCAATCGGGTATTAGTAATTTGGTTATTATCGTTTCCTAAACCAGCCGTAGAAAGCCCATAAGAGTATATAGCATTAAGTGGTAAACTGGCACCATCTTTAATAAAACAATTGTCAATAACATTAAACTCATTACCAAGTGCAGGCGCAGTATTACCAAAAGCAATAAGGCCTGCGTTGGTGTATGCACCCGTACCGGGCACGGTAGTATTTACACCCTCTACCTGTATGTAATTAAGGGTGTTGTTTGTGGCATCGTTATTAAAGGCAATAACCTGCCCGGTAGCACTGGCATTAGCTATTACCCAGCGTATGGTAGTGCCTGCGCCACCAGGGCGTCCATCAAAGGTTAAACGGTCTATACCATTAAAATTAAATATTTGGCTTGTACTGGTACCCGATGTTGTTAAGTTGCTTGCAACAGTGCTTGCAGGGCGGAAAGTAACATTCCAGGGGCCGCTGGTATAATTGGCAGCGTTAATAGTAATAGGGAATGTTTCGCCCGATGTGCCAACATAATCTGGTTGAAGCTCGAATATGATATTACCACAAACCAATGCGCCGTTTAATGCAGCTACCGCATTGGTAATTTTGGTAAAATCAGCACCGGTAGTACCAATAGTATAAGTAGTTGTAGTAACGTTATTGCCCAAACAACCTTCGGTACCTATTTTAAAGAAGCCTAAACCAACAGGGGCAGGTGATGTTGACGAAATAAAGTTTCCTGCGTTAGCCCCTCCTATAGGGCTGTAGGTGCCTGCAACTGTGGCCGAATTGCCAATTACACTGGTAGCTGTGGGAACGTTAACAGCATCGCCCAGCCTGATTGTGCCAGAAGCCGTAAGCGCACCCGTTAAAACAGTTGCCTGCCAGTGTTTGTCTGGGTTAGGTAAAGAGCTAAAGGCAATACCATCTGTACCGCCTGCAGCAGCATCAAACACTTCAACCCTAATGGTAGTTGCCAATGTGGTAGTAGGGCTAATAAGCTCGAATAAATTATAGGCTGATTTACCAACAGGGAATGAATAGGTTGACCCGGCTACTAAAGTCGCTGGCAATGACCGAACCAATGGGCCATTAACAAAAGAGGTGCCAGTGCCAAGGTTGGTACAAGCTGCGCCAGTACCTGCAACTGTTACAAAATTGGTAGAGGTACAGTTAAGTATACCGTTTGTTAACGTTAATACTGCAACAGTTAAAGGGCTGCCCAGTGTAACGCCGGCAGAGTTATTAATGACTAAACCACCGCTGGTTGCCAAGTTGCCCGAACCTATTGATGAACCTGTATAAGTTCCAATAGTAAATGTTTGCGGTGAAGAGCCGTTAAGCGCAATAGTAGCGCCCGAGTTGTTGGCGGTTAAAATGCCACTGTTGGTAAAGGTGCCGGCAATGCCTAGTTGTGCACCGCCAGATAATGTTAATGTATTGCTTGTGCCAACAGAAACATTAGACAAGGCTACTTGAGGAATAGCCTGCGCTATTGTTACCGTTGCTGCCGCATTTACTGAAATAGTAAGGTTGGGTCGCGCGGTAGTTAAAATAGTACCCGTGGCAAAAGTATGGCCGGTACCGTTTAAAATTATGGTAGAACCACCGTCAGTATTGGCTGATATAGTACCTGCATTAGAAATAGGGCTGGTACCTCCAGAGTTTTGCAACGTTAGGTTAAAGCCACCCAAATTGAATGTGTTGTTTGTTCCAATGTTTACCATTGGTGTAGCCGAACCTGTAACCAGGGTGTTACCCGCCAGGGTTTTAACAGGCGTACCTGCAGCGCTTTGTAGTTGCAGCACTGAGTAGGTAGGTACGTTTGATACCGTTTGGCTTAAGTTAGAGTTATATCTGACAATACTAGGCGAGTTTAAGGTAATATTACCGGCAACAAAGTTGGTTGGAAAAGCTGTAGCCACAGTTGCAGTGCCTAAAACCAAAATACTGCTAGCGCTTGCACTCATAGTAAAGGTACCGGTGGCGTTACCTGTTATCTGGAAACCATTATCGTTTACTGTACAGCCTGTAATAGCAAGGTTGCCATTAATAGCGGGGGCTGCTGCAAAAGTTTTAGCCCCGGCATTTATTAATGATAGGTTATGGTAAGTTAAGCCAGCAACACTTTGTGCTGCTGTTGAACCATAAATAACGGTGCTGCCCGTAGCGAGGCTAATGTTGCCTGTGGTAAATATTGTTGGGAAGGTGGTTGCGACCGCAGCATTGCCAATTTGTAGGGTAGCACCGCTGGCAACAGTTAATGTACCAGTTGCATTACCTGTAATTTGCAAGCTATTATCTAATAGTGTTCCTGCTTGTACATTTAAGTTACCTGCTATGGTAAGCGCACCGTTAGTAATACCTGTTGCTGTCTGGGCACTGTTGTTCCAGGTTAAGTTACCTATTGTGCCTGTCAATCCCCCGGTAAGGTTTGTTGTGGTAATACCGGTAATATTTATGGTAGATGTTGCATTCCATGTGGCTAATGGTATAGCGCCGCCGTTACGGTCGTGGTTGTAAGTAGCACCCGCACCAAACGTAGTTTGTGCTGCTGTTGATGTAACCACACCGCCATTGTTGGTAATAGTGCCAGTAATAATATTATTGGCCGCCAACAGGTTTGTAAAGTTGATGGTATTGTTAAGGCCGGTATTGGTGTTTAGTTCAATAGTGCCGGCTATGCTGGATACGTTTGTACCGCTAAAAGCCAAAACGGTGCTATTGGTGCCTGTACTGCTTAAGCGCAGGGCTGAGCCCGAATCAACGGTAAAGGTAGTACCTGTTAAACCAGCAATGGTAAGTGTTTGTGTAGCTGCGGCCGATGTTAATGTAACATCGGTAGTGCCATTTATTGTTAATGTACCTATGGTTTGTGTAGGTACGTTGGTTGCTGTTGGGTTACCACCGTTTATAAATTGTAATATATCGTTTGATGAAGGTACAACACGAGAGGGTGTCCAGTTGGTGGGGGTGTTCCAATCGCCGCTGCCACTGGTAGCAATCCAGGTGTAGGTTTGCGAAGGGTTTAAACGAACGGTAAAGTCATTGCCACCTAATTGGCCTGTTACGTTGGTAAGCGTTCCTGATGTTGAGTATTGACCTGTGCCAACAGTTGAGCTTAGCTGAAACCAGGTAGCTGAACCATTGTCATAACGGTTTATCTGGGCTGTTGCTGTTGTCAATGTGCCTACAACATCAGATGCCCCGTTAATATATGATATATACGAGGTGGCAGCATAGGTATACGAAGTCGCTGAGCCGCTCTCGCTAAAGGTAAAGAAACGACTTATATAGTTGGTTTGTGCGCCGTTAGAGTTCATTTGGGGATGAATACCATCGGTTACTTTAATACCAATAGTTTTTGTACCGCCCACAGCAGTAAACGTATTTAAGTTAAAGGGGGTATATTCTACTGTGCCCGTTCCATCGCCAATGGCAAATGTAAAGCTGGTTGTACCAGCTGCAAATATCTTACGCAATTCGCCAGTGCCCAAGGCGGCATCGGCAACAACCATAGCCGTAGCAGAACCTAGCGACATTGTTGTGGTGGTATTTAGCGTAGCGTTAAAGTTGCCTAAGTATAATAAGCCTGTGGTTATAGTAATACCGTTAGATGAGGCGGCATTCAGGTTAATATCGCTACCTAAGTTTACCACACCAGATGTGCGGAATAGTGTTAAGTTACCAAGGTTTTGCGCTGCCGCGTTAAAGCGTAAGGTACTACCCAAAGCGCCTGTACCAGTAATATTAATGTTTGACGTAGTAGTGCCCCCAAAATCGCCACCAGTGCCTGCCAGGGTACCGCTAAGTGCCAGAGTAGTGCCCGCGTTTAATGATAATGTACCAGCTGTTTGGGTTAATACGCCCGATATGCTGGGCGATGCGCCGGTAAAGGTAGCACCTAATGCATCATCTAGTTCAAGGTTTACATAAGAGCCAATGCCCGCTAAAGTATGGTTGGCTGCGCCGCCGGTTAGTAATATGCGGCCTGTGCCGTTTATGGTAGCCGCATTGGTAATATTGCCATTTACCGTAACAACAAATCCACCGTTGGCAAATGTGCCTGCATTATGGGTTAAGTTACCCTGTATAGTTTCAGAGGCTCCCATTGTTTTAGTGCTATTACCTGATAAGGTAAGGTTGCCGTATAATGATGGAGTGGCCGATATAGTTACCGCGCTGGTGGTATTGTAAATGGTAGTTGATGTTGCGCCCAGCGTAGTGTTAGCTGTAGTAAAGTTGGTAGGGAAGTTAGTGGTAGTAGCTGTTCCAACACCATATTGTATAGTTGCGCCATTGGCTAATGTAAAAGTGCCCGTTGCATTGCCAGTAATTTGGAAGCCACCATCAGATAACGTGCCCGATGTAACGGCTAAATTACCGTTAACAGTTGTAGCAGCTCCTAACGTAGCCGTGCCCGATGCTTTATTAATTGTAAGGTTTGAATAGGTTGTGCCTTTAACAGTTTGCGCTGCGGCAGCACCGGTATAGGTAACTGTATTGCCTGCCGCAGTTGCGGTAAGTGTTGGGGTAACTGCTGTTCCTGAGATGTTTAATGAGCCTGTTGCCGAATTTACTATGGTACCGGCACCAGCAATAGCAACTGCTATGCCTGTTTGGCTAAATGTAGAGTTATTAGTAAATGTGCCGCTAACAGTAACCGTTCCGGTAGATGTAAGTGGAATATTATTAGCAACAGTACCACTGATAGTAATGTTTGAAATAGCTAAAGATGCCGCAGTGCCCCCTATTGTTCTTGATGTCCCTGTAAAAGTATATACTCCAGAACCTGGGTTAATGGTTCCATTTTGAGTAAAGTTACCTCCAAATGACACAGGCGAGTTGCCCGCTGTATTTGTAAAAGTACCATTATTGGTAAAGTCTCCTGTAAATGTTTTTGCTCCTGCTGCTGCGGTTATGGTTAAAGTACCTCCTGCGCTAATAGTTGTAGCACCAGTTACTGTCATTGCAAATCCACCCCAGTTTAAGGCACCACTTGTACCGCCACCTATTGTTAAAGAGCTAATTGCAGCTAATGGAGCTGCAGTAATTGTGATATTATGTCCGTTTTGGATTAATACGTTACCATTGTTAGCTGTAGCGCCAGGTAAAACGGTGGCAGCAACCCAGGTTGTACCATCAAAACGCTGCCATGATCCTAAGGTATTCCAGTTGCCAGTGGCAACGTTTGAACGAAAATCATTCAACGTTTGGGCATTAATCACCCCAACTATTAAAAACGTAATAACAATAAGGGCCAGTTTTTTCATATAAAATATTTAAATATGCGTTGATGGTAATTTAACAGAGGCTTAATTTTGGGAGCGTGAAAGTACTTAAAACTTTTGTATTGCACAAGTGCCTAAGGCTTGGGCAAGCATTGCATGCGCCATTTTTTTTAAGATCTCAACATTTCTTACAATTGTTGATACCTCTAATGCGATAATATACAGGCAGTTAGTTTTTTAGATATGACAAGGTCGCCTTTAGATTGGAATAATAATTTTTTAAATTTTGTGAAAAACTATAGGGGATAAACCTCAATTTACAGGCTAAAAATCGCGAAAAAGTGAAGATTGAATTTTTGGTTGTACCTTTGCCTGCTTATGGCTTCTATACGGTTAGAAAAAATAGAACGATTATTGCTTAAAGAACTCTCGCAGGTATTTCAGCAACTAAGCCGCAACCTTTTTGGTAGCGCGCTTATTACTGTTACCCAGGTGCGTATAAGTCCTGATCTTGGCGTAGCTAAAGTATACCTTAGCCTGTATATGACAGCTGATAAGAAAAAACTTATTGAAACCATAACAGAGCACAAAAACGAAATAAGGAAAGAACTGGGCCTGAGGATAGGCAAGCAAATGCGTGTAACCCCTTACATGACTTTCTTTTTAGACGATTCTTTAGATTATCTTGAAAATATTGAACGACTGCTAAAATAACCATGCAATACGATCCGATTAAACGTTCGCTGGGCAATGTGTTTAACAAAACGCCCCTTTTGCGAAAACTCTTTTACAAACTTTTAGATTTATTGTTGCTACGCTCTTGGCATATACGCAGGGAGATACGCAAATGGAGCATAAACAGGCCCGAAGCACAGATACTGGATGCAGGATCGGGTTTTGGGCAATACTCTTATTTTTTAAGTGGTCGTAGCAAGCGCTATGTTATTACTGCAGTTGATGTGAAAGACGAGCAGGTGGCAGATTGCAACCAGTTTTTCAAAAAAATAAAACGCAATAATGCCAAATTTGAGGTGGCAGATTTAACCACTTACACCAAGCCCGAAATGTATAATCTTATACTTTCGGTTGATGTGATGGAGCATATTGAGGAAGATGTTTTGGTGTTTCAAAACTTTGCTAAATCGCTTGTAAACGGAGGAATGTTGTTAATTTCTACTCCATCAGACCAAGGCGGATCTGACGTACATGGCGACGATGATACTTCTTTTATTGAAGAACACGTGCGCGATGGGTATAATATGGACGAGATAAAAAAGAAAATTTTATCAGCCGGGTTTAGCGAGGTTGAAGCCCGCTATTCTTATGGATGGGCAGGTAAAATATCGTGGAGGCTGAGCATGAAATACCCTATTTTGATGTTAGGCAAATCGAAAGCCTTTTTTATAATTCTACCATTTTATTATCTTGTTTTTTATCCATGGTGCATTGTATTAAACTACATTGATGTATGGTTTACTAATAAAACAGGCACCGGCTTGGTTGTTAAAGCCTGGAAATAAAAAGGAATAAAATGCAGTTAATTACCCCAAATAATTTTGCAGACTATGAGCTTATAGACTGTGGCGATTTTGAGAAATTGGAGCGCTGGGGTAAGTATATTACCATACGCCCCGAACCACAGGCTGTTTGGGACAAAGGGCTTAGCGAACGCGAATGGGAAAAAACAGCCCACGTTAAGTTTATCAGCAAATCATCATCGGCAGGCACGTGGCAAAAGCTACGCGAAATGCCCGACCAATGGAAAGTTAATTATAACATTAATACCGGAACGGGCGAAAAGGCCCGTATTGGTTTCCGCCTGGGTTTAACATCGTTTAAGCATGTAGGGATATTCCCCGAACAGGCTCCAAACTGGGATTATATATACCAAAATGTAAAAAAGCTTAAAACCCCTAACCCCCGGTTTTTAAACCTGTTTGCGTATACGGGTGGCGCATCGTTAGCTGCTAAAGCTGCCGGGGCTGATACTACCCATGTTGACTCTATAAAGCAGGTAGTTAGCTGGGCCAGAGAGAATATGGAACTTAGCGACCTGCGCGATATACGCTGGGTGGTAGAAGATGCAATGAAGTTTGTAAAACGCGAACTTAAGCGCGGCAACAGGTACAATGGCATTATATTAGACCCACCCGCCTTTGGCCATGGCCCTAATGGCGAAAGCTGGAAGCTGGAAAAAAATATTAACGAAATGATTAAGCTGGTGCAGGACTTATTAGACCCAGCCGACCATTTCCTAATTTTGAATACATACTCTCTTGGCTTTTCAAGCCTGATAATAGAAAACCTGCTGGATGATAAGGCGGGTAAAAACCTGAATATTGGCGAGCTTTATTTAAAAGCCACCAGCGGTAAAGTATTGCCTCTGGGTGTATTTGGCAGGTTTGCTAAATAAAAATAGCCTCACCTCTCCCAACCTCCCCTCTCCAAAAGAGAGGGGAGGAGCATTTGCCCCTCCCCTTTATTATTTGGCATTAAACGCCTTGTATTACATTTTTATCTCGTAAAGGCTGCCGGTACTTTCTACAAAGTACAGGTTGCCATTGGCTCCTAATAAAAAGCGGGCTAAAGAGAATTCTGTTTTGCCCATTTTACTTTTGGTACCTGCTGTTGTTCCAAGGCTGTATAGGTTGCCAATTTTATCAATCATAAACACACCGCCGTTGTAGCCTGTGCCACATAATATGCCGCCCCAGACACCGTTGGCGCTAATCATTTTTTGCGCCCCGTTTAGCGGGTTCATTTCCTGTAATTTGCCCGATTGTTCTAATAAGTAAACCTTATCGGCCGTTGCAAACATGTTTGATACATTTACGTAAGTAGTACCCATTTCTCGGCTGGTGTTGGTCTTTAGGTCGGTTACACTAAGCGCGCCCAGGCTGTTAACTGCATAAAACTGGTCTTTGCAAATGGTATATGCATAGGTTTGGCTCCAGGTGGCCCTAATGCCCACCTGCTCTTTTATGCCGGTAGCGGCATCTACCTTAAACATAGTACCCTCATAGTCTATAACATACAACATATTGTTTGCCGAGAAGATAAATTTGCCTTTATCAAACTCTTGCTTGCCAATAGGGGTGCGCATGGTAGTGGTTAAATCGGTTTCGTAAATACGCCCGTTTTTTTCAATAGTGTACATTTTATCGTTTAGCACAGTGGCCGATACTACATTGGCCCAGGCGCCTTCGGGCCCTATATTGGTTGTTGAACCTGATTGTGCGTTGGTAAATACAGCTACCAACAATAGCATTATGGTTATGACATTTTTCATGCAATAAAAGTATGGCTTGTGGTTGCCTTGTAGCCAATACCGGGCCAAAAAGTATCCACACCCGTGGTTTGATAACTAAATACTGCTATTTGCCTTTTACCGGGGCGGTTTTCCCGCTTAAATCCCACTCGGTATTTAAATCCCAGCCACCGCGAATGGTTGGCTTATCGGTAGAATATAAAACCCCTTCGGGTTGAATGTGTTGGAGGTAATTGCCGGTATCCCACAGGCCATTATTATTTGCATCGTTAATTAAACGGTAGCTATAAGTACCGGCAGGGAGTAAGCCAAAATCTATTTTTTGGCTTTTATTTATGCGTATTTCTTTTAGTGTTTTATCCTTGCTATCTAACAAGTGTAATATATAGTTTACGCTTACATCGGAAAGGGTTATGTTAAGAGTTAAATATCCGTAATCGCGCTCGGGCTTTACGGTAAAGGTTGATTCTAGGCTATCATTTTTAAAGCCAAAAATATCTTTTCCGGCACCCTTTTCTACCTTCAGCTTATACGTAACATCATCGCTAAACGGGTACGTAATGGTTATTTTTCGGCGTGTTTCAGGGTCTAATGCACCTTTATAGCTAATAAGGGAATTATCAGAATAAAGCTTGATTTTAGAATAGTCAACACTATCTGTAGGGTGGCTAAGGGCCAACTCTATAATATTGCCACGCTGTAGCTTACCCGCTTGCACCGTTAATATAGAAAAATTGAGCAAGGTATCGGGCTTAGTGGCGTTTGCACCCCTTACCGAGCTGCGTTTAGTACCGCGTATGTTGTTAAACTTTAGTGTATCTAACGGGTTGCCGTCGACTACTACCAGCCTTAAACTGTCGGTAGTAATGCCTTTAATCCAAACGGTAAGACTGTCGCGGGTTTTGTTATATTCTGTCAAATAAAAAGCGGTATCGGCAGGGTTATGTAAGTGCCTTAGCTTAAAATTAGTCAACGGCTTGTTAAACGCAAGGGTTAGCTTGCCGGGCATGGCAAAATCCTTTTTTAGCAGTTTTTGCTTTTTACGCTCTTGCTTAAATAACTTAAAGCTGATAATACCAAGGTTTGATGCATCCACAAGAGTATCAATAAAGGCTATTTCCTCATCCTCTGCATCCAACAGGTAGTTGTTGTTCTTTTCTTTTAGGGCGAAAATTTTATATTTAGCCGGGGCTATATAATTAAGCATAAAGCTGCCGCCCACATTGGTTTTAGCAAAGTATGCCGGTTTTTCTTTATACGGTAGCGAGTCGCCACCGTTGGTATATAGCAATATGGTTACATCCTTTTCGGGCAGGCCAGTAAAGGCATTGTTTACAGATCCGGAAATTGAAAGCGAATCGATATAGTTGCCAGTAGAAAAGACATAGCTAAAATCGCGCATAGCGTTGTTCTCATTCACATCTGCAATGGCGCTGCCAAAGTTAAAGTTGTAGGTAGTGTTGGGGCGCAAGGGTTCCTGCAGCTCAAGCATCAGTTTCTTTCCCTTTATTTTAGGCACGGGTGGCTTTTCCATGGGGGGAGAAATAACCAGACGGTTGCTTAGGTCGTTCAGCTGAAAAAACTCGTTAAACTCAAACTCTATAGTATTTGAGTTAAAGTTGGTTGCAAACGTATCGGGCGATGCACTTAGCAGCACCGGGGGTTTATCGTCTTTAGTGCCACCGGTTGGGGCTACGCGTATAGCACAGCCTGCCGCGGTTAGCAGCATAATAATTCCCAGGGTGTATTTTGAAAAACTGATCAACGGTTGAACGAAGGGATTAAAAATTGAACCGTTTTTTCAAGGTTTTCAGCATCGGTAGCATCAAAATCGTTTAAAGTGTCGCTATCCGCATCAAGCACAGCCACTACGTTACCATCTACAATTACGGGCACTACAATTTCTGATTTTGATAACGAGCTGCATGCTATATGGCCCGGAAACTCATCAACATTAGGCACAACAATGGTTTTGGCCTGTTGCCAAGCCGCACCACAAACGCCTTTGCTGTATTTTATGCGGGTGCAAGCTACAGGGCCCTGAAAGGGGCCAAGCACCAGCTCATCGCCATCAACAAAATAGAAGCCTACCCAAAAAAAATTGAAAGCCTGCTTAAGTGCCGCCACCATATTAGCAGTATTGGCCATAAGGTTTGGCTCGCCATGCAATAATGCCTCTATTTGTGGTAAAAGGGCCGCATATTGCTCTTGTTTGCTAAGTGTTTTATTGGGTATAATCAGCTCTTCGGCCATGGTGCAAATATAGGGTATAGGGGTTAGGGGTCAGGGGTCAGGGGTCAGAAAAATGACAATTATATTAGTTGGCATATGCAATGCTTACTACGCTTATGGTAATATTATCCACTTCGGCTAGTTTTAGGGCGCAAGCCTCTATAGTAGCGCCGGTAGTTATTACATCATCAACCAACAAAACGTGCTTGCCTGCCAATTGTTTTGTGTTTGTTACGGTAAATACATCTTCTACATTTTTAACCCGCTCTATCCGGCTTTTTTTTGTTTGGCTTTGGGTGTGCACTGATTTTATCAGGCTGGCAGTATCAAGCACCGCGCCCATGCCCTGTGCAAGTCCTTTAGCAAAGTATTCGCTTTGGTTGTAGCCACGCTGGCGCAACTTCTTTTTGTGCAGCGGAACAGGTATAATAACAGCCACAGAATTAAAATTGGCACTTTGCTTAAGCTCTGCACCGTAGGCAAGGCCCAGGCTTACGCCCATATCTTTCTGCCCTTTGTATTTAAGGTTGTGCAGCAGGTTTTGCACGCCTGTCCCCTTTTTAAAATAATAGTAAGCTGCTGCGCTTTTTACAGGAGCCCTGCCCCAAAAACTGCGGGCAACGGGGTTGTCATCATCTACATGAAAATGGGTTTTAGGCAGGGTAATTAAACAATTTATACAAATATGCTGTTCACCCGCTAAAAGCGCATTTGAGCAAGCCATGCAAACGTTGGGATAAAAGAGGGAGAAAAGATGTTTTAAGTATTTTAACATTACTATGTGTGTAACAGCATTATAAGTTTAGCGTATAAAGCCCAAATTAAATTATTTTTGAGTATATATTGAAAAACATAATAAAAGCGATTAATGGAAAATCAACAGAATAACGAGAACAAAAAAAAGGTGTCGGCAATACTAATTGCGGCATTGGTTTTATTGTTAGGCCTAACGGGTTACTTTGCGTACCAAAATTTTAGCCTTCAAAAACAATTAAAACAATGCTTTGACAGCTCTTCGGCCGATGCTAAAGAAGCCAGCGCCAAGAACGACTCGCTTACTATGGACTTTAAAAACCTTAGTGGCCGTTACGATTCGTTATCTACTGTCTACACTGATTTAGACAGCCTTTTTACTACTGAAAAAGAACGCTTAGGCAAGCTGGAAGAGGAGTTGAAGAAGTTTAACGCAGGCCAAACAGGCGGTATGTCTTATGCATCTATCAAAAAAGAATATGTGCTTTTAAAAGCCCGCCAAGAGGACTATTTGAAACAAATAGACCTGCTGAAAGAAGAAAACCGCAAGCTGACACTAGAAAACATTGATGTAAAAACCGACCTGCAGGTTGAAAAGGATAATAACCAGGCGCTTACTGCAAAAGTTGACAACCTAAACAGCAAAATACAAACAGGCTCAGTTTTAAGTATTGCTTTTATTAAGGCAGATGCAATACAAGTGAAAAGCGGTAGCGAAATTAGCGTTACCAAGGCACGCAAAACCGATAAACTGCGTTGCTGCTTTACAGTAAGCAAAAATACATTGGCCGCTGCCGGATATAAAGATTTTTATTTACGCGTTATTGACCCATCGGGCACTGTGATACAGAACGACGCTACACTAGGGGGATCGGGCGAGATAAAGATTAAAGAAGGCACAACAGTAAGCTATACTACCAAAGCCAGCGTATTGTACGAAAACGAAAACGTAGAAACCTGCGTTTATACATACGGAAAATCAAAAAATTACGATAAAGGCAATTATAAATTTGAGATATTTTACGAAAATCAGAAAGTTGCTTCAACCAGCATTGTGCTTAAGTAATATATAAGTAATATTGCGCCACAAATTTTGACAATTATTTAAGTTTAATTTAATTATTATTGAAATGGAAACCTCAAATAATAGCGACAATAGGTCGAACAACAAAACCCTGGTAATTATCCTTTTTGCGCTGGTAGGTGTATTAGGCGGTACAACCGCTTACTTTGGTTACCAACTAACACAAAAGCAAGACCAGATTACTGTTTTAACAGAAGAAAAAACGAAAGTCGTTGATGAGAAATCGGCACTTGAAGACAAACTAAAAAAACAAATTGCCACGTACGACTCTTTATTTGCTGTAAACGCTGACGCACAAGCCCTTTTAGGCGATGAGCGTGCTAAAGTAGAAGACCTGCTTAAAAAAGTATCGAGCTTGCAGGGCAATGCTGGCGCAATGAAAAAATACAAAGCCGAAGCAGAGAAATTGCGCAAAGACCAGGTTGACCTGTTGAAGCAGATAAAAGATTTGCAAGACCAAAATGTTGACTTAACGGCGGCTAACGTTACCCTGCACAAAGACCTTACTGAAACCAAAACAGAAAATGCTGCTTTAGGTACAGAGAATAAACGGTTAAATACTACTGTTGATGTGGGTTCGCGTTTGCGTGCCTACGAGGTTGTTTCTGAGGGTATTAAAGTATCAGGCTCAGGTAAAGAAAAATCTACCAGCAAGGCTAAGCGTTCTAACAAAATACGTACCTGCTTCACCTTGTTAGAAAATGCTATTGCCCAAAAAGGCAACCGCACATTATATATGGTTGTTAAAGACCCATCGGGCCAGGTATTGGCTACAGGTAATGAAAGCACCTTTACATCTAGCGACGGCAGCACTGTAGTTTACTCAGCCAAAAAAGATGTTGATTATGACAACGGCAAAGCAGTAGATATTTGTATGTATTTTGGTAAAGATGATATGCCAAAAGGGAAATACGCTGTTGATGTTTATTGCGATGGTTACGCCATCGGCTCATCTAGCTGCGAATTGAAATAATATAGATTTCTTAAGAGGGATATTTAATAAGAAAGCCCCGACTAAAACTGTCGGGGCTTTTTATATGCTTATTATTTAGTGTAGTTTTTTAGTGCCATTAAAGTAACGGTAGCGGTTGCACACAGCTTTTCAGTATCGCCTGTTTTGGCAAATACATCAGCATTGCAAATAGTTAGCGTTTTGCCTGCTTTGATAACCCTGGCACGAGCTATTAATACCTCACCTTTAGCCGGAGCCAATAGGTTTACTTTATACTCTACCGATAAAACCGAAGAGCCTTCTTCCATAGTGCTGAAACCCGCCATGCCTGCCGCATTATCAGCAATAGTGCCTACTATCCCCGCATGAAAGAATTTGTTTTGCTGGGTAAGCTCATCGCGGTAGGGTATTTCCATCTCGCAAAGGCCATACTCTAAAGACGTAATTTTTGCGCCTATAAAATTTAGAAATGCCTGCCTGGCAAAAGTATCGTGTATAACAGATTTAAAGTCGTAATTGCTCATATTGCAAAAGTAAAGCCCCGCAAGTAATTTGCGGGGCTTTAATCTATTTTATTTTAATATATATGCTTAGTGTTTACCGTTGCAATTGCTATGGTCGTGGTCTGGAGTAGCAACACCTTTAGGTGCTGTTTGGTTTATTAAAACCCTTTTGGTTACCTCGTTGCCACCAATATTTAGTTTAATAAAGTATATACCATCGGCATTGCCTTCAAAATTAAGTGTAAGCTTGTTTTGTGATGTTATAACAGTTGGCACGTTTACCAATTTGCCTTCGTTGGTATATACAGCATAGTTCACCCTGCCGTTTTTCTTATTTTCAAACCAAAGCGAAACTAAATCTGATGCCGGGTTTGGATAAACCGAAACATATATTTCGGTTGGTTTCTCTGTTACTGATGTAATTGTTTTTAACCATGATTTACCGTCCAAATCCCAGGCTGTAACATTTTCAGGGTTAGTACCCGTATCATAAATAAGGTGGTGCAAAGCAGTTACAGCAATATCAGTTTGTACTGGTGTTTGGCGTAAAATAGCAGTATCTACCGCTTCAACAAAGTACGGAAAGCCTGTATATTGGTAGCTACCGGGGTCGGTGCCAGTAATGGTTTGTTGTTGGATAGCATCGCCGCTACCAATCCACCATATATTGCGCTCAATATCAGTACCGCCACCATGGCCAGTACCAATGCCACCGTGGTCTGTAGTTATAAGAATTATCCAATCTTCATTTGCGTAGTTTGGGCGTGCATACAAAGCACTTAAAACAGTACCTATATGCCCGTCTACACCTTCAATAGCAGCCATGTAGCTTGGGTTAGATGGGTTAAATCCGCTGGCATGGCCTGCTAAATCTACGGCATCAAAATAAACAAATAACGCATCAAGGTTATCGTTACCTAGAGCGGTAACTGCAGCTGCAGCCGTTGGTGTACCAGAGCCATCAGGCACTTTAATTTTTTCATCCCAGCCATCATTACTTACCAAATCACTCATTGGGGCCCACTCTGTAACCTGCACGGCATATAGGCTAGGCTTTAGTTCTTTAGCCCTGGTAACAAAGTAAGGATATTGTGCATAAT
>JAIXUZ010000008.1 GCA_027483285.1 Bacteroidota bacterium | reverse complement strand
TGAACAGAGCAGTACCGGCAGTACAAGTAGTAAATATGCCTGCCAACGGGCACTCATTAGTTCATCAACTGGCTAATAATCTTGTCTACCGTTACTCCATCAGCCTCGGCCTTGTAGTTGGTAACAATACGGTGACGAAGGATACCCGGCGCTACCGCTTTTACGTTTTCAATATCGGGGGCGTACTTACCGTTTAACGCGGCATGGCATTTAGCGCCTAATATTAAAAACTGCGATGCACGTGGGCCTGCGCCCCAGCCTACATATTTGTTTACCTGCTCAGTTGCCAGTTCGGTTCCCGGGCGCGATTTTGCAGCTAGTCTCACCGCATATTCCAGCACATTATCGGTAACCGGTATGCGTAAAATCAAATCCTGAAAATAGATTATCTCCTCCGCATCAAGCACCTTGTTAAGGGTAGCTTTATGTTGCGATGTAGTATTCTTTACTACCGTCAACTCATCAGCAAACGATGGGTAGGTTAGCAATATGTTAAACATAAAACGGTCTAGCTGCGCCTCTGGCAGTGGGTAGGTTCCCTCCTGCTCTATCGGGTTTTGGGTAGCCAATACAAAAAACGGGTTGCCCAGTTCGTAACGCTTGCCACCGGTAGTTGCTGCACGTTCCTGCATGGCCTCAAGCAATGCCGATTGTGTTTTGGGTGGCGTACGGTTAATCTCGTCGGCCAAAATAATGTTAGAGAACAAAGGCCCTTTTACAAACTTAAAGTTGCGGGTCTCGTCCAATATCTCCGACCCAATAATGTCTGATGGCATCAAATCGGGTGTAAACTGGATACGGTTATAATCTAAGCCCAAAGCCCTGGCAACAGTGTTTACCAGAAGCGTTTTAGCAAGGCCGGGAACACCAACCAACAGGCAATGCCCGCGGCTGAAAATTGATATTATTACATCATCAACTACCTCGTTCTGGCCAATAATAACCTTGCCTATCTCTTGTTTTAGTTCTTTGTATTTAGCTACTAAGGCATCTACTGCTTCAACGTCGCTTGCGTATTGTTTTGCGGGCATATCGGGGTCAAATATCAATTATTAGTTAATCCACTTATTATCAAAGCTGCAATTTATGTATTCATTGTCAATTTTAATATACGTCTTGCTTCTCTTTTCATCAATCCACTTGCTTATAGCCTTACGCTTCTTATCATTTTCTGTCAACATCTGCAACTTCTGGTAATCTTCCTTTATACTCAAAACGTGCGGTTTGGTTCGCGTTTTCAAGTAAACAAGCCTGTAGCCCGTTATCACATCGCCCGACCTGTTTTTTACTGATAAGGGTTTAGATATATCACCCTCATTCATCTTGTCTAAGGTATAATAAAGGGTGTTATCAATGGTATTTATTTCTTGTAAATCAAAACGGGTAGCGTTTGTTGCCGGGTTCAATATCATACCGCCATTTTTCTTGGTATCGGCATCATCAGAATATAACTCTGCTGCCTTAGAAAACGGCATGGCGCCGGGCTTAATCAACTCCAGGTACAAACTGTCTAAAAACTTATCAGCCTTTTGCAGGTCTTCAACAAGTACCTTCGGGCTTATTAATATATGGCGAACGTTTATCGACTCGCCCCTGCGGTCTATTAGCTGGATGATGTGGAAACCAAAATCTGTCTCTACTACTTCCGAGCAAAATTTATCTTTCAGGTTAAACGCTACAGCGGCAAACTCAGGTACTAACTGGTCGCGGTTTAAATAGCCCAGTTCTCCACCCTTTACGCGCGACCCCTGGTCTTCTGAATTAATAAGCGCCTTAGCCGCAAAAAGGGCCGGGTTGTCTTTTATCTCGTTGCGTAGGTCTTCTAAAAAGTTGCGCACCCTGTCTTTCTCCCCTTGGGATACAACTGGCTTTTTAACTATCTGCCCTATTTCAAACTCTGTATTGATAAGGGGTAGCGAATCTTTGGGTATACTATTGTAAAAACGCACAATATCATTTGGTGATACTTTAATATCAGCCGTTATATTTGCCTGCACTTTTTGCGCCAGCATCTGGTCGCGTATCTTCTTACGGAAATCGTCTTTTATCTCGCTTAACGGCTTACCGTAATAAGCTTCCAGCTTTTTTACCTCGCCATTAAATAAGGGGCTGCTCAGGTAATAGTCTACCCTTTTGTTCAGGTCGGCTTCTATCTGCTTATCGTCTACCTCCACACTATCTATTTTAGCCTGGTTAAGCAATAGCTTCTCAAACAAAATATCTTCCAGCACACGGCATGGCAAATTTGGGCTTTTTGCGGCCCCCTCTTGCTGGGTCAGGTATAATGTTTGCTGTTCTATATCGCTTTTAGTAACAATATTTTCGCCTACTATGGCGGCAATCTTATCTAAAACAACACCTTGGGCACTGCTAATTATGGGCAACAACAGTATAGCGAAGAGTAGTTTTTTCATTTATTTTTTATTACTATATATTTCAACATCGTTACTGCCTACAGCGTCTTTATAAAGCTTATTTTCTAAATCAAGCAGCAACTTTGTTTTGCGTTTGTTCAATATTATATCCTTAATGCTCTCTTTTACAAACCCCACAGGCGATGCTGTTTCTTTTGTTTGGAAAGCTTTGATATTTACAAAGTACACATATGAAGAGTCTTCCAACTCAACAAAACGGGGCGCACTTAAGCCCGCATCTCCATAGTTTTTCAGTGGTATCTCCTTTAGCAGGTCATCGTACAATAACCAGGAGTTGTCGTCAAGGTAAAAATTCTCTGCGTGGTCAAGGCAATAGCTCTCCAATTGTTTACGGTCAGCCGGCTTATCACTTTGGCACCAGGCTTTCACTTTAGGCATATTGGGGGCCTTTTTACCCAGCTTAACGTAACGCACCCTAACAATATTGCTTTTAAGCTGAAAATTTTGCTGATTCTGTTTATAAAACAGGTCTACCTCCTTATCATTCACAATAGTATCAAGGGTTTGCTGCAGGTATTTTTTTTGATAGGCTGCCAGCAACAAACTCTTTCGGTAGCTCTCTACCATCTTATCAATATTCACATTGTCCACATCCTCATCTTCGGCTTTGTCAACCAGCAGGTTGTCTTTCATCCACCGTTCAACATAGCTTTTAGCAAGCAGGGCACTATCATTACTATTGATGTTTTTAGGCAATACGGCACGTAGCTCGGCATCGTCCAGATAATATTTGCCGGCACGTGCCACTGGGTTATCTGGCTTGTTATCACCACCTCCGCCGCAGGCAAAAGCAAAAACAACTAGTAATATGGTTAACCCTGTATATCGCACTCTATCGTATTACAAACTACAAATAACGTAATTTTTATAAAACATAAGGCGCAGTCCCCATATAGCGGGAGGCTGCGCCTTAATGCAATGGCCTGTAAAGGCTTATTTAATAGTATCTAAAACAGCTTTGTCAACTGTTACAGTGTACTTTTTGCGCAGCATACCAATCCACTCTTTTTCAAGGTAGTTCTGGTAGTCGGCAGTAATAAGGCCACGTGCTTCGGCAATGCTTTTTGGCGATGGCGCTAGTACTTTATTTACACGTACAATGATGATAGATTTCTCAGCATCCATATCGGCCGACATGGTACCGGCAACCCAGCTAACTTTATCTACTGTTTCGTTATCTTTTTTAGAGTAAACACCTTCTTCAATTTGCAGGTCTAGTTGAGATGTTTTGTTCATCTCTTTCAAAATCTGGTCGTTGGTAGGGTTGTTCTTAGCATTCTTTTTCATGTACTTACGGAAACGCTCAGCAACCTCTTTATTAGCAAATTTAAAAATGGTTACATCGGCACGTTCGCCCCACATGTAGTTATTTTTGTTTGCATCGTAGTAGCCTTTAAGGCCAAGGGTATCTTCTACCGCTTTAGACCATACTTTTTTGTCGGTTATTTCAAACAACAACATACCGTCGCGGTACTCATTCAATAAATCGCGGAAGGCAGGGTATTTGCCTTCAAGCTGGGTGTCTTCGTATGTCAATGCCGACTCTTCTACAAACTTATCGTACATAGTGTTTACTATCGATTGGATAGAAACATCTTTAGCACGCTTTGTTTGGCGGCTGGCAATAAACTTAGCAAAATCGGCCTGAGTGTAATTTTTGTTGCCCAGGTTAAATATCACTTTAGTTAAAGCAGCAGCTTTGTCGGTTTTCCAGTTACCATCGTAAATAGTGCTGTCAATAGCTTTGTTAAAGTCAAGCAGCATTTTGCGGTCTTCTTTAAAAGCGGCCTCTGCTTTAATTTTATTTACAAGAGATGTTTTGCTTTTTTCGGCACGGCTATCTTTACCAATTTTGCTTTTAAACTCCACTTTCACATCATCAAACGATGCAACACCTTTTTTCTCAAGGCGTTTTATAATGTGCCAGCCGTATTGGGTAAGTACAGGCTCAGAGTAATCACCATCAGTATTTAATTTAAAGGCAGCGGTTTCAAACTCAGGTACCATGCGGCCGGTTCCAAACCAAGGTAGTTCACCGCCTTTTTTAGCTGATGCTTTGTCGTCAGAGTATTTAGCCGCTAAGTCGTCAAACTTCTCGCCTGCTTTCAATTTGGTATATACCTCGTCAATTTTAAGTTTGGCTGCATCAATATCAGCTTGCTTAGCATCTTTGGGCAACTTAACCATTATATGTGCTGTGTGGATAGTGCCTTGTGCATCGCGCATATCTTCAACCTTTACTAAGTGGTAGCCAAAACGGGTGCGTACCGGCATAGATACTTGTCCTTTTTGAGTTGAATAAGCGGCGGTTTCAAAAGGGTATACCATGTTAAATACAGTAAAGTAACCTAAGTCGCCTTTATTTTCTTTAGCTGATGGGTCGTCAGAAAACTGTTCAGCCAGTTTGTTAAAGTCTTCGCCTTTTAATACACGGTCGCGAAGTGATACTGCTTTTTTGTAGGCAATAAGTGTGTCTTTTGGCAACGCCTCCGCATCACATTTAATTAAAATGTGGGCAGCTCTAACGTCTTTTTTAGAACGGTCGTAAGCCTCGGTAAGCAACTTGTCGTTTACCTCTTTATCGGTAAGGTAAGGGGTTGCCAACTGTTTGCGGTAACCACGCAACTCACTAGAAAAAGTTTTGGCAGTATCAAGGCCTAAGTCTTTCGCCTCTTTTACTTTCAACTTAAAGTTGATGAACAAATCCAGGTAATCGGTTACCGAAATAGCCGTTGGGGCAGAGTTGTTCTTTTTGTAAATGGTCATAAACTCGCCGCGGGTTACAACATCGCCGCCTACTGTAAGCAGGGTAGAGTTGTCACCAATCTGGGCAAAAGTAGCAGTTGCTATAAACAGCGCAAAGGCTGTACCGAGCAGGTTTTTCTTCATAATATAAATATATAAACGGGCGCAAAAATACGCATTCTTTTTACTAAACAATCAATTATAGGGGTTTAATTAAAGCCTTTATGCAATAAATAGCCCTACCTCAAGTTTTGAGACAGGGCTATTATCAAAAATTATACCAGCCTATTATTTAATATCAGCCCCGGTGTTATAGAAAAGGAACGACCATAAATCGGCCCTTTCGTCAATTATCTTAGTTAGCGATTTGCCAGCACCGTGGCCCGCATTTGTCTCTATGCGTATTAGCACAGGGTTTGGCCCTTTGTGGCACTCTTG
>JAIXUZ010000071.1 GCA_027483285.1 Bacteroidota bacterium | reverse complement strand
TTACCAGCATAACGCGGCTACCCATATTGGCAGCAGCAGCGGCAGCCTCGCAACCCGCGTGCCCCGCACCAACAACAATTACATCGTACTCTTTAAACATCTCTTTTATAACTAATAATTTACAAAGATACTACGAAATTTTTTTAAAGTTCTCCCTTTAAAAAGCGAGTACCCAAACATAGTGAGGGGGAGGGATTTCTTCCACACTAAACAATTCTTTATTCTTTATCTTTTTATCTATTAATTGCCGCCATGTGCCACCAATGCTGCTTATTGTTACTTTTGCTTTTCTCAAAAAACAGGAGTATTGTACAACGCACAACACATACCCATGAACAGCCTTAGGAATACCAACCTTTTGTATGCGCTTTCGTTTGCCCTTGTTGTTGCGTTAGTGGGTGGGTTTATGTTGAGAAACAATAACTCATCGGCTCCCGCATCTGCCGGTATAACCGCGCCCGATGCCGACACTACCTATAAACTATCTATACTTTTTGCAGGCGATGTTATGATGCACTCGCCCCAACTGGATGCGGCCTATAACAGCACCGACGGGCAATATTATTTCGACAATAGCTTCCGCTTTGTAAAGCCCTTAATCAGTAATTACGATTTAGCCATTGCTAACCTGGAAACTACCTTACCCGGCGAAGGTTTCTCGGGCTACCCGCAGTTTGGCAGTCCCGATAATTTGGCAAAATCGTTGGCATGGGCCGGTTTTGATGTGCTGGCAAATGCCAATAACCACGCGGCAGACAAAGGAGACAAAGGCATACAGCGCACCATTGATATTGTGGAGCACGAGGGTATGCAGCACACCGGCAGCTACAAAGACACCATCAATCGCGAGAACGAAAACCCGCTGATAATTATCCGCAACAACATAAAAATTGCGATACTGAATTATACCTACGGCACCAACGGCATCAAGGTAAACAAGCCCTATATCATCAACCCTATTGATACGGCCCTTATCCACGCCGACCTTAAAAAAGCCAAGTACTACCAGCCCGATTATACCATCGTGTTTTTCCATTGGGGTAACGAGTACCAACGCAACCCCGATGCTACCCAGCGTTCGGTTGCTGAGTTTACGTTTGAAAACGGTGCCGATTTAATCATAGGAGCGCACCCGCACGTTATACAGCCTATTGAAGAAATTACCTACCGCCGCGGCGGCAAAAAGCATACAGGTGTGGTATTTTGGTCGCTGGGCAACTACATATCTAACCAGCGCAACCAGTACCAGGATGGTGGCATTATGGCACACCTGGAGCTGACCAAAAACACAAAAAAGGGCGAGACTACATTGTCTAACTACGCCTACATCCCGGCATGGGTAAACAAGGCATCGCGCACGGCGCAAAAAGACTATTTTATTTTGCCGGTATCTATGTACCAGGCCGATACCACCATTTTTGAAATAAACAAGGCCGAAAACTACAAGTTTAAACTGTTTGCTAACGATACCCGCACCCACCTAAAAGAAACTAAAGAACTGAAATACCCTATTACCTGGCGTACAGATACCGCCACGTTTAACAAAATAAAACCCAGTTACGAGGTGCAACTTATGTTTGCGGCTGATGATAAAGACCCTGCAGGCTTACTGTCTGAATACGGGATGAACAAAGACACCCTAGCCCGCCTATGCGATTGTGTGCCCGCTTTTAGCAAACAAAAAATAAACACCACACAGTACCGTTATTACTTTAACGAACTGCCCAAAATAGAAAACGCCCGCAAGGTGGCCCGCAAACTACGGGAGTATGGGGTTGACAAAGCTTTGATACAAGTAGTTTACAAGTAGTACTAATCCCCCCTCCTATCTTAGGAGGGGGCAAGGGGGTGGTTGTATTTTTACTAACTTCGCGCAAATTTTTAGGCATGAAAAAGATACACATGGTCGACCTGAAAGGCCAGTACGAAAACATAAAGCCCGAAATTGACCAGGCCATACAAGCCGTTATAGACTCTACCGCGTTTATAAATGGGCCCGATGTTAAGGCTTTAGCAGCCGAACTTGAGCAACACCTGGGCATTCCCTATGTTATACCCTGTGCCAACGGCACCGACGCCCTGCAAATAGCCATGATGGCACTTAACCTTAAGCCCGGCGACGAGGTTATAACCGCCAATTTTACCTACGTAGCCACTGCTGAGGTTATTGCATTGTTAGGCCTTAAGCCCGTTTTGGTTGATGTTGACCCCAACACCTTTTGCATAGACCCTGCGGCAATAGAAAAAGCAATAACACCCAACACCAAAGCCATTGTGCCGGTTCACCTGTTTGGCCAGTGCGCCGATATGGAACCCATTATGGCAATAGCCAACAAGCACAACCTTTTTGTTATAGAAGATACTGCCCAGGCAATTGGCGCTACATATACTTTTGCCGATGGCACTAAAAAACCGGCAGGAGGTATTGGCCATGTGGGTACAACATCGTTCTTCCCATCTAAAAACCTGGGCTGCTATGGCGATGGTGGCGCTATTTTTACCACAGATGAAGCCCTTGCCAAACGCCTGCGCATGATATGCAATCACGGTCAAAGCGTACAATACGTGCACGATGATATTGGTGTTAACTCGCGCCTTGATACCATACAGGCAGCTATACTAAGGGTAAAACTTAAGCACCTTGATGCTTATTCGTCGGCAAGGGTTGCTGTTGCCAATGCATACGATGCGGCCTTTGCTAATCACCCAAAACTGGTTACACCCAACAGGGCGGCAAACTCTACGCATGTATTCCACCAATACACATTGCAGCTAAAAGATACCGACCGCACAGCCCTGCGAGAGTTTTTGGCTACCAAAGAAATTCCCTCAATGGTATATTACCCCATACCATTGCACATGCAAAAGGCCTATACCGACCCACGTTACAAAGAGGGCGACTTCCCCGTTACAGAAAACCTGTGTAAAACCGTGTTTTCACTTCCCATACATACCGAAATGGAGGCCGAAATGCAGCAATATATTATCAATTCGGTTCTAGAGTTTTTAAACTAATATGAAAATAGCCGTTGTTGGAACCGGATATGTTGGCCTTGTAACAGGTGTTTGCCTTGCCGAAACAGGCAACAACGTTATTTGTGTTGATATTGACGATAAAAAAATTGAAACACTAAGGGCCGGACAGGTACCAATATACGAGCCACACCTTGATGTATACTTAGAACGCAACATAAAAGGCGGCCGCATAGAATTTACCAAAGACCTTAAAACCGCTGTCGAAGCGTCGCAGCTCATATTTTTTGCCTTGCCAACACCCGATGGTGGCGATGGCGCTGCTGATTTATCATTTGTTTTAGATGCTGCAAAAACCGTTGCCGGCTATATAAACGATTATAAAGTAATCATTAACAAAAGCACTGTTCCTGTAGGCACTTCACAGAAGGTAAGAGACATTATTGCGTCTCACACCAATATTGAATTTGATGTAGTATCTAACCCCGAGTTTTTACGCGAGGGTTTTGCGGTTGATGATTTTATGAAACCCGACAGGGTGGTTATTGGCTCTTCATCAGAAAAGGCCAAAGAGCTGATGGTTGAGCTTTTTTTGCCCTATGTTAATGACAAAGAGCAGATAATTTTAATGGACGAACGCTCTGCAGAGCTTACAAAGTATGCTGCCAACTCTTTTTTGGCTATGAAGATTACCTTTATGAATGAGATGGCCCGCCTGTGTGAATTAACCGGCGCCAATGTAGATTCTATACGCCACGGTATTGGTACAGACAACCGCATTGGGCCACGTTTTCTTTTCCCTGGTATTGGCTATGGCGGAAGCTGTTTCCCCAAAGATGTTAAAGCCCTGATAAATTCAGCGGGCGAATATGGTTATAATTTTAACTTGATAAAGGCTGTACACCTAGTAAACGAGGAGCAGAAAACAGCCCTTTTGCCTAAAATTGTTAAGTATTTTGGTGGCGATATTACCGGCAAAAAATTTGCCGTTTGGGGCCTTGCATTTAAGCCCGAAACTGATGATATGCGCGAAGCACCATCTATCTATACCATAAATGCATTGCTTGCCAAAGGTGCAACAGTTGTAGCGTTCGATCCTGAAGCTACCGAAACCGCAAGCCGCATTTTTGGCAGTACCATCGCCTATGCAAACAACCAGTATCAGGCTACCGAAGGTGCTGATGCGCTGATAATTTGTACAGAATGGTCGGCATTTAAAAAACCAGACTTTGCTGTCCTGTCAACCAACCTAAAACAAAAAGTTATTTTTGACGGACGCAACATTTTTCAGCCCAAAAGCATTGCTAAAGAAGGGTTTTCATACATTAGTATAGGCAGGCCAACAGTTTAAAAAGTAAAATGAAGAAAGTCTTAATAACAGGGGCAGCAGGCTTTTTGGGCTCGCATTTATGCGATAGGTTTATAAAAGAAGGGTACTATGTTATTGGCATGGACAACCTGATAACAGGCGATATGAACAATATATCGCACCTGTTTAAGCACCCCGGTTTTGAGTTTTACCACCACGATGTATCTAAGCACGTCCACATTCCTGGCCAGCTCGATTATATCCTCCATTTTGCATCGCCGGCAAGCCCTATCGATTACCTGAAAATACCTATACAAACCCTAAAGGTTAGTTCGTTAGGAACCCACAACCTGCTGGGTTTGGCAAGGGCTAAAAAAGCGCGCATTTTGGTTGCTTCAACATCGGAAGTATACGGCGACCCCCTTGTGCATCCGCAAACAGAGGAGTATTGGGGCAATGTTAACCCTGTGGGCCCGCGCGGGGTGTACGACGAAGCTAAGCGCTTTATGGAAGCCATTACTATGGCCTACCACACCTACCACGGTGTTGAAACCCGTATTGTTCGCATATTTAACACCTATGGCCCGCGCATGCGCCTTAACGATGGTCGTGTGTTACCTGCCTTTATTGGCCAGGCTCTGCGTGGCGAAGACTTAACCGTTTTTGGCGATGGTAGCCAAACGCGCTCTTTTTGTTATGTTGACGATTTGGTTGAAGGTATTTACCGCCTGCTGATGAGCGACTATGCCCTGCCTGTAAATATTGGAAACCCGGCCGAAATTACCATCCGCGACTTTGCCGAAGAGATATTGAAACTAACAGGCTCTACTGTGCCGGTGGCCTATAAAGACCTTCCGGTTGACGATCCTAAACAGCGCCAGCCCGACATTACCAAAGCCCGGGAGCTACTGGGCTGGGAGCCTAAAGTAGACCGCGCCGAAGGATTAAAAATCACCTACGAATATTTTAAAGGCCTTTCTAACGAAGAGCTTAATAAAACAGAGTACCGACAGTTTGATAAAACAAATTGAAATAACAGTAACCGGTAAGGTACAAGGCGTTTTCTTTAGAGAGAGCACCAAGGGCGAAGCATCTAAAATGGGCATTGTGGGCACGGTTAAAAACCTACCCAACGGCAATCAGCTGTTTATTATAGCTCAGGGTGAAGAAGAAAAACTGGCCCAACTTATTGGCTGGTGCCATCAGGGGCCACCGACAGCTATGGTTGAAAAAGTTGAGGTGATTGATGTGCCGACAGAGGAAGGGAAATACAAGGGGTTTATAGTTACACGCTAACCTCACACATGCGCATAGCCTTCACTGCCAAAATGGAGCTTAAAGAATACCGCAGCATGATAATGCAGCTATGGTTTTCACATCCTGTAAACATCATTTTAATGGTATTTGGTTTTGCATTGCTTGTGTTGGCAACATTGCTGCGTGTGCACGATTATAGCCCATGGCAATATCATATTTTAGAGTTTCTGGGCTGTTATTATTTGGGTGTGCGCCCTGCTTATACCTATGAATCGTGCAAAAAAGTATACAATAGCGCCAAAGTGTTGCATACTGAGTCGGAATATGTATTAACCGACGAAAAGTTCTATACCAAAGGCAACGGGCACGAACAACATTTAGAATGGAGCTTTTTCTACGCCATAAGCAATCGCAAAAACGTTATCATCTTTTACCAAAACATTGGGGTAGCTAACATCATCCTAAAAAAGTGGCTTACCCAAGAGCAATTGCAAGAGTTTACGGGCTTTTTAAAAGATAAGCGCTATACAGCAAAGTAAAAGTTGCTGTACAGGGTTAAATAATCTTAAAGTCCTTTATACCAAAAAGGACTGTATTAGGCAACGGCATGTTTTTTTTATACTTTTGCAATCCTATGGAAAACACAGCAGAATATTTTGCCCATCCAACCGCCGTTATAGACGATGGTTGTTCTATTGGCAAAGGCACCAAAATATGGCATTTTGCCCATATTATGCCCAATTGTGTTATTGGCAACGGATGCAATCTGGGCCAAAACGTAGTTGTTTCTCCTGGTGTGGTATTAGGTAACAATGTTAAGGTACAAAATAATGTATCTATTTATACAGGTGTTATTTGTTCCGACGATGTGTTCCTCGGCCCATCTATGGTTTTTACCAATGTTACCAACCCCCGCAGCGCGGTAAACCGCCGCGACCAATACGCTAAAACCCATGTGGGCAAAGGTGTGTCTATTGGCGCAAACGCTACTATTGTTTGCGGGCACGACATTGGCGACTATGCCTTTATTGGTGCAGGTGCTGTGGTAACCAAAAACGTTCCGGCTTTTGCGCTGCTGGTGGGCAACCCGGCACGCCAAACTGGCTGGATGAGTGAATACGGTCATAAACTTAAATTTGACGATAACGGAATAGCTGTTTGCCCCGAAAGTAAACAGGAATATAAATTAGAGAGCGGTGTAGTTAGCCGCATTAAATAATGAGCACAGAAGAAAAAATAAAATTTGCCGTAGTGGGCTGTGGGCATATTGGCAAGCGACATGCTGAAATGGCTATGCGCAACCCAAGCGCCCAACTGGTAGCCCTGGCCGATGTTAGGCCAAAACAGGATTTGGGTATTGATGCGTATGATGTACCCTTCTTTGCATCGATAGACGAAATGCTTAGCG
>JAIXUZ010000074.1 GCA_027483285.1 Bacteroidota bacterium | reverse complement strand
GGGCTGCTCTTTCAATGCCTTTGTTTTACAACCGGTTAGGCCAAAAACCAATAGCATTGTTACGACCGAAAACTTTACAACTTTTTGCATAAAATAGCGAGCAATTGCAAAGTTGGCGAATTAAAATATATGTACCAACACTTTTTATTGATTAGTGGAGGTGTAGATATAAGATACTGGCTTACAGCGACTCAAATATTTTGAGCAGGATATTCTTTTTACGTAGCGAAACAGGTACCTGGCTTTGGTCTTTAAGCACCAGAACACCCCCGTTTTTTTTATCGTACTTGCTAATAAAATCAACGTTTACAAGGTGGCTGTGGTGTATACGGAAAAACCCGTAATCAGACAGTATATCCTCATACTCGCCCAGGTTTTTAGATACCATTAGCCTGGCCCCATTGGCCATAGAAAATATGGTGTAGTTTTTATCAGATATACATTGCACAATATCTTTTACATCAATAATCTGTATCTGGTCAAAAGTTTTTAATACCAGCTTTTTCTTTTCTTTCTCAACGTTATATAGGTTGTGTAGCAAGGTGTCAAGCCTTTTTGTTAAATCTTCTTTATCTACAGCTGCAATGGCTTTGGCAATGGCAGCTTTTAATTCGTCAGGGTCTACAGGCTTAAGCAAAAAATCGAGCGCGCTGGCTCGTATGGCTTGCAGGCTATATTTTTCGTGCGCAGTAACAAATATTACCTTAAAAGGGGGCAGGTTTGGCTTTTCAAGCAATGCAAAGCCCTTTTGACTGCCCAGTTCAACATCTAAAAAAACAAGATCGGGCTTTATTTCCAGGCATAGTTCGTAAGCTGTTTCCAGGTTATCGGCCTCGCCCTCTACTTTTGCATCGGGTGCAACATAGGCCAGCATTTTTTTTAGGGTATTGCGCGCCGCAGCCTCATCATCTACAAGTAGTATCTTCATATCAACAAAGTCTTAAAATTCATTAGGTATTTTAATTTCAACCATTGTACCGCTGCTTTGCGTTTTGCCCAGGTTGGTTATTATTAGTTGTGGTTTTACTTTTTTCTTTTTGCCAAAAAGCTCCAGGCGCTCACTTATAATTTGCATTGATAGCGATTGGTGACCACTGTAGGTGCCAGTGACAGGTACAAATCCGGGGCCATCGTCGGTAACTTTTACAACCAGCAAATTGGGTTCGGTACTAAACGCTACGGTAATAGTACCCTCGCCATCCTTCATTTTTATACCATGTTCAACGGCATTTTCAACAAAGGGCTGTATAAGCATAGGCGGTATTTCTGTAAAGCCGGTATCAATATCATCGGCTACAGCAATGGTGTATTGTAGTTTACTACCCATGCGCAGTTTTTGCAGGGCGAGGTAATTGTTAAGGCCTTCAATTTCTTTTTTCAGTACTATGTTTTCATGGCGGCTGTTTTCCAGCGTTAGCCGCATAAGGCGTGCAAATTTAGACAGGTATTGCGATGCTTCTTTCTCGTTATTGCTGTAAATATAGTCCTGTATGGCTTGTAATGAGTTGAATATAAAATGGGGGTTTAACTGCATTTGCAGTAGTTTTTGCTCCAATAATTTTTCGCGCTGCTGGGCAATTACCCTACGCTGGCGGTAAAAGTAAAAGCCGCCTATGGTTATTACTAAAAGCAAAATGCCAAGGCTTATAATGGCAATATATTGTTGGCTAATGCGTAAGTCTTTTACCTCGCCATCTTTAGTAAGTATCTTGTTTTCTTCTTCTTTTTTATCAACCTCGTAGCCTATTTTAAGTTCAGATATGGTCCGGTCTTTCTCTTCGGTAAATAAAGAGTCGCGGTAGCTATATGCTTTATCCAGGTTTTGAAATGCAGCATGGTAGTTTTTACGGCTAAACTCGGCCTGTGCAATGCCGTAGTACGATGTATAAATACCCTCGTAATTGTTTACAGGTGCAGCATACGACATGGCTTTTTTGTAGTAAAAAATAGCGCTGTCGGGGTTGTTTTCCTTACTAAATACCTCGCCAAAGTTGTAGTATAAAATGTTGCTGGTATAGGGGTCGTTTTGCTCTAGTATACCGGTTGCAATAAGCTCACGGTATATGTTTTTGGCTTTTTGCAGTTCGCCCTTTTCCATATACACAGCGCCCAGGTTGGTAAGCACATCGCAGTAGCCAAGCATATCGCCGGTTTTAATGGCTATTGGCCTTGCTTTTAAAAAACAGTCTATGGCTTCGTTGTTTCTTTTTAGCCCCATATAGGCGGTGCCCAGGTTAATGTAGCTAGACATGATGTTACTGTCCGCATTGATTTTTTTAGCAAGCTTCAGGGCTTTTTCAGAATATACTAATGCCTCGGTATAGCGATGCATTTTTACCAGCACAATTGATATGCCGTTGTAAGAGTTTACCATGCCCGACAAATCGCCCGATTTTTCCCTTATTTTCAGCAGGTCGATATTTATTTTTAGTGATTTATCGTATAGGTTTAGTGTTAGGTAAACGTAAGAAAGGTTGTAAAGCGATGCGGCCTCGTCGCCGGGCTTTTTTTGTATCCTGGCGTAGCGTATTGCTTCATTAAGGTAGGCAATGGCAGAGTCTAAATGCTCTCCTTTCATTACATGATAGGCCCCGGCTGTGTTATTTGCCAGGTACAAAGCCTTTGTATTGCCAGAACGCTTTGCCGCCGAAAGGCATTTGTGGGTATAGCATTGTACGCTGTCAAAATTTGTTTTACTGTATTCTTTGGCCAGGTTATTATAAATTATAACCAGCATGGTGTCGTTTTTAGCCACCGATGCCCTTTGCTTAAGCCGCAAAATTTCTGGCGAGTCTTGCGCATGCAGAGCTGTGCAAAAAAATATAAACAGTAGTATTGTTAGTGGTTTTCTCATTAAAATTAATTAGTGCAAAATAGCAATAATGGCCATTGAAACAGCAAATTATTAAATACTTTTTTGCTTGTTTTACAAGGCTACAGCAGTTGTAATTCAAAGCAGTACACTTGTTAAGTTAGAATACTCACTTACGACTTTGTTTTTAAGGAAGTATAAATTCATTTCAAATAAAACACAGCTTTTTGCACCTATACATCTATATATTGCACTTGTTTTAATTGTAACACCATACCAACTTGTAGTATTAACTTTGCTAAATAATATAAGATAGAACTATGAAATACTTTGTATGCGTTGCGGCTGCCGCACTAACATTTACTACATCAAACGCCCAAATTGGCGGTGGCTTGCTTAATAAAGCCAAAAATGCTGTTAGCAAAGACAAGAAAGAGGACAAAAATGATGCCCCGGCTAAAACTAACGATACGGCGCCTGCAAAGTCATCATCAGGCGCTAATTCATCAGGCAAAAGTAGCGATGCAGAGCCTGTTAAAGACTATAAAAAGGTAAACAACGACCTTAAAAAAGTTATTGGCGATGAAGATTTGTTCTACAGTTCGCTTATCATTCAAGGCAAAGAGTCGAAACTTATAGTGCCTAAAATTGTAAATAACACCACGTATATGGAAGATAAGTTTATTCCTAAACTGGTTAATTTTCATGATAAAGACGGCAAAATATTTTACTGCTATTTTGCTATTTACGAGAGCATGGCCAAGCCTTTATCATCATTCTCTGTTACCAGCGATAACTGGGACCGCTACACCTACCAAAAATGGGATTGGGATAAAAGCAGTTACACCACCGTGGGCAGCCTGCAGTATAATGCATGGGGCTCATCAACCCAACACAAAGGTTTTACGGGCTTAATAAAACAGGCCGATGGTTCTATTATTGCCTTTGTAGTGCCCAAGTTTGCAGAGTCGGCTGATAAGGATTATACTGAGTATGTAAACTACGTATCGTTAGGCTACAACCCTAAAGCCGGTGAGTATGATTTGGATAACACCGAAGTAGAAATACTAACCCGCACCGAAGATGCCGCTAAAACCGCCGACCTTGCCGCTGCTAAAACCTTAGCAAATGTGCAGGCTAAAAAGATTTTGGCCGAGATAGACGCTAAAAACAAACTAGATGCCGATGCTAAAACAGCTGCCAACACACGCGCTAAACGAGGTATGGTTAACGCCGGCTACGAAAAAACCATGTTGGCCTACCTACAGACTAATTTTAAAAACCAGTTTAAAAAACCTGATTACTGGAATGAGGCTACCCTTAGCGGTTTAATAATAACATCAACCGACTGGAACATAAGTAAAAACACCTATGGCCTTATACTTAACCGTTACATATCGTGCGAGGTGGTTATTAAAAACAAAGGCAAATGCTATACAAAGTCGTTTCAGTTTGCCCAGGATTACTCAGGTGGCGGGGCATATAGCACTACACTTTACTACAACGGTTTTTCTAGCGAACTGGAACTTATTAAGTGCGAAATAGCTAAATAAAACTATTATTAAAACCTATCCTTTTATATTCTCCCGGCTTAGTAATAATAGGTCGGGAGATTTTTTTTACTGATATTTGCATATGACTTGGTTTGAAGAATGGTTCGATTCGCCCTACTACCACATACTGTATAAAAACAGGGATGAGAAAGAGGCATGTTATTTTTTAGATCACCTGATAACCAAGCTAAGCCTTGCCCAGGGCGGTAAAGCGTTAGACCTTGCCTGTGGCAAAGGCCGCCACTCTGTTTACCTAAACAAGCAAGGGTTTGAGGTTACAGGGGTAGACCTTTCTGAAGCCAGTATTGAGCATGCACGCCAGTTTGAAAACAGCAAGCTGAGCTTTTTTGTGCATGATATGCGCAACATACTCTACGTAAACTACTTCGACTATATCTTCAACCTGTTTACCAGCTTTGGCTATTTTGATAAAGAAAGCGAGAACCATGATGTGTTGGCTGCTGCATATGCGGGCCTTAAACCGGGTGGGCTTTTTGTTATTGATTATATGAACAGCAAAAAGGTGATAGACCATATGCTGCGCCGCGAAACCAAGGTGGTAGAAGGCATTACCTTCGATATGCGCCGTGCCCTTACCAACGGCTTTATCACCAAACAAATAAACTTTAGCGATAAAGGTACCGACTATGTTTACCACGAAAAGGTGCGCGCCATAAAACACGACCAATTGGTTGCTATGCTACAACAGGGCGGCTTTACCGTTACCCATCAGTTTGGCGATTACTACCTGAACCCTTTTATGGAAAACCAAAGTGACAGGGTTATTTTGGTGGGGAGAAAGTAGATTATATCTGACAGTTCTGTCAGATATAAGTTATCAACCCCTAATGCGCCTCCAGCCAGTTTTGGCCCACACCAACCTCCACTTCCAACGGAACGGTTAGGCTAACAGCATTCATCATCCTGTCGTGTATCAGTGGTTTCAGCATGTCCAGTTCGTCTACATGCACATCAAACACAAGTTCGTCATGCACCTGTAGTACCATTTTTGATTTGGTGTTCAGCCTCTTTAAATCAGCATGAATGTTAATCATAGCTAACTTAATAATATCGGCAGCGGTGCCCTGTATCGGGGCATTAATGGCATTTCGCTCTGCATAGCCGCGCACAGTTGCGTTGGTAGAGTTAATATCGGGCAGGTTGCGGCGGCGGCCCATAATGGTTTCCACATAGCCATTCTCCCGCGCCCGCTCAATACTCAGGTCCATATACTCTTTTACCCTTGGGTATTTTATAAAGTATTGCTTAATGATTTCGCCTGCTTCTGCACGTGGAATCTGCAATTGCTCTGATAAGCCAAAAGCCGACATGCCATAGATGATACCAAAGTTTACCGACTTGGCATTGCGGCGCATATCGCTGGTTACATCGGCCAGTTCAATGCCATATATTTTAGCTGCCGTAGCCGCGTGTATGTCTTGCTTCTGGCTAAAGGCTTCAATCATACCTTCATCGCCGCTTAGGTGCGCTATAATGCGCAGTTCCACCTGGCTATAGTCGGCAGATATTAAGGTGTAGCCTTCGCCCCTTGGCACAAACGATTTGCGTATCTCGCGCCCCTGCTCGGTTTTAATGGGTATGTTTTGCAGGTTGGGCGCGGTGCTGCTTAAGCGGCCTGTAGCAGCCACCGTTTGGTTGAACGATGTGTGCAGCCTTCCTGTCTTTGCGTTTATCAGTAGGGGCAGCGCATCCACGTAAGTCGACTTTAGCTTTTGCACCATCCTATAGTCCATAATTTTTTGCACTATAGGGTGCTTGTGCACCAGCTTCGATAAGATTTCCTCGCCTGTGGCAAACTGTTTAGTGGCGGTTTTTTTAGCCTTATCATCAATTGCCAGTTTGATGAAAAGTATATCGCCTAATTGCTTTGGTGAGTTTAGGTTAAAGCGCTCACCGGCCAGTTCGTAAATATCATTCTCAAACGTCTCAATATCTTTTTGCAGGCGGATAGAAAATTCAGCCATTGCCTCTTTGTCAAGCTTAATGCCCTCGCGTTCCATACCTGCAAGCACAGGCACCAGCGGCATCTCTATCTCGTCGAACAACTTACGGGTAGATGTTTCCGTGAG
>JAIXUZ010000203.1 GCA_027483285.1 Bacteroidota bacterium | reverse complement strand
CAGGGTGCAGAAGGTCCTCAAGGCCCTCAAGGCGATGTTGGTCCTCAAGGCCCTCAGGGTGATGTTGGCCCACAAGGCCCACAAGGCGATGTTGGTCCTCAAGGCCCTCAGGGTGATGTTGGTCCACAAGGCCCACAAGGCGATGTTGGTCCTCAAGGCCCTCAAGGTGATGTTGGTCCACAAGGTCCACAAGGCGATGTTGGTCCGCAGGGTGCTACGGGTGCAGTTGGTGCTAACGGTGCTGACGGTGCACCAGGTCCTGTAGGTGCTCAAGGCCCAACAGGTATTGGTACTACAGGCCCAACAGGCCCAACTGGTCCTACAGGTCCATCGGGTACTACTATTACAAGCAACTTAAACCCTAACGGCAGCGTTGTTTTAGGAAACTTAATTATGCAGTGGGGTGTTGTTACCAGCACATTGTGTGGTCCTAACACTACTACAACTGTAGGCTTTAACACTCCGTTTACTACTGTGTACAACGTACAGGTTACCCCTCGCGGTTCATCTTCAAGCCAAAAGGCCTGGACTCAGGTGCAATCTGCTTCTAACAACAGTTTTGTTGTTCGTATTCAGTCTATTAATTCTGATTGTATTGATGGGTTCTATTGGGTTGCTTTAGGCCAATAGTCTTATATAATTTAAATTAAAATCCCCGCTTGGTTTTATACCTGGCGGGGATTTTTGTTTTAAAAGTGCAACCAATGGAATTTGAATTGGTCTATCCGGTTATACTCTAGTGCTGGTAGTGGTAACTTAAGGGTGTTTAACACCCTCAATACAGTATTAATTCCCTTGTACCTCGTTTTTATTGCTGCAAGGTTCACATCTAAAGATAGGTAATATTGCCTGTAGCGGTCAAAATAGGGGGTAGGTTGCCCGTTTACTGATGATGGGTTGGTACGAGCCCCAATCATACCATTAGCCCCATAACCAAGCGATAGGCATAACCATTTAGGCCATTTGGTATCGCGGTTATAAAAAGCCGAAGGGCTTGCTGATACCCAATAAGTTTGTCCATTATAATCTTTCAGCCACTGCTCTTTCCATGTTTTACCCAACAGGTTGGGTCTATATTGTGCCAGCCCGCTGCTATGGTAAGAGAATTTGAGGTTTATCCGTTGTTCTTTCCATAGCAGTTCCTGTGTAGCGGCAATAGCTGTACCACTCAAATTGGCTACTATATCTCCGGTAGAAAATCCCCACTCTGCAGAAAGGCCATCAAATACTTCTATTGATGTCATAAATAAAACTGATGTTGCTGAGCCCCATAATACTGCCTTTTTATTATTTAGGCCCGCCCAGCGTAATATACGGGTTGAGTAGTGGGTAATATAGTAGCTTGAAAGGGTATGCCCCACCTTATCCATCTGCATCCACTCATTATTATCATTAAAAAGATGGAATGGCGAACGCGGATAATCGGCATACCAGGCATAATTTGCGGCAATCATACCCCCGGTGTAGGCTAAACCGGTACCGGTGCCTATATAAATTAATCTTTTGTACCTAACCTTTGCAGGCAGAGTATCTTGTGCGCAAAGGCTTGTTACTACTGCAAAAAGCAGAATTACGAAAGCGCTTAACTTTATACGTTTAAACTTGTTCATTTATAAAGGGCAGCATTAGGCTGCTTTATTCTGCCAAATTAAATATATTTGCCTCCCCAATTATATATATTTACAAGATGTTCATTCACCGAGAAGGATACAGGATAATATTGACAACGCTGCTTATACTGGCAGCCATCAATACTACATTATTTTGGTTGTTACCTGAAAAGCATTGGCTGCCGCCAGCAATACTTGGTTTGTCTCTCATAGTACTAGGCTTGGTGCTACAGTTTTTTCGTAATCCAAAACGAAATACAAAGGCCAATAGCAATCAAATTATTTGCCCTGCCGATGGTAAGGTTGTTGTAATTGAAGAAGTAGAAGACGAAGAGTTTTTCAAAGAGAAATGCCTTCAAATATCAGTATTTATGTCTCCCATCAATGTACACGTAAACCGTTACCCTATTAGTGGCATGGTAAAGCGCGTGCGTTACTACGAGGGGCTTTACCTGGTGGCGTGGCACCCAAAATCATCTACTGCCAACGAACGTAGTGTTATTCTGATGGAAACCTTTAAAGGTCAAAAGGTGGTAGTTAAACAAATCGCCGGTGCTGTGGCCCGCCGTATAGTTTATTACTGCGAAGAAGGTGACAATGCTATACAGGGCAACGAGTTTGGATTTATTAAGTTTGGCTCTCGAGTAGACCTTTTATTGCCCCTGGGTACTAAAGTTAAGGTAGACCTTAATCAGGTTGTGCGCGGTGGCGAAACTATTTTGGCCGAATTTGAGTAAAAGGTCTTATTCAAATTTTATCACTATAATTATCGTATGTGTAATTTGAAATAAAATACTATATTTGTAACAACCGTAAAATTATTAAAAATATGAAAAAGGCATTATTAGTTATAGCTCTTGCTTCATTTATTGGCACATCAGCTTTTGCTGTAGACCACGATAAAGGAAAAGGAAAGAAAAAAGAAAAATGTGCTAAGTCAGCTTGCTGCAAAAAATCAGCTACTACATCAACAACAGGTGCTGCACCTGCTGCTGAGCCTGCTAAATGCGCTAATGGCGACAAGGCTAAATGCTGCTCTAAAGCCGCGGTAGCTCCTGAAACAAAGTAGTTTTTAAACTATAAATAATTCTAAAGCCCTCCGCAACTAGCGGGGGGCTTTGTATTTTAGCATACTATATAAAACCATAACTATAGTAAAAGAACCTTTAATGAAAATTTTAAAATTTGGTGGCACTTCTGTTGGTTCCCCTGTCCGGATGAAAGCTGTTTATGAGTTAATAAAAAGCAATGAGCCTGAAATTATTGTACTATCTGCTGTTGCAGGTACAACCAACACATTGTTAGAAATATCGCAAGCCTTGCATACTAAAGATACCAATAAGGCTAATGCTGTTATTGATGTGCTGGAGGAAAAGTATGGTGTGTTTGTTGATGAACTTTATAATACCGACGACTACAAGACAAAGGGCAAACAACTGGTTAAATCTCATTTTGATTTTATAAGGGCCTTTACAATTGATTTGTTTACCGCTAACGAAGAAAAGGCGGTGCTGGCTCAGGGCGAGTTAATTTCTACAGCCTTATTTCATTATATGTTGGAGGAAAATGGCTATCCGTCGGTACTAATGCCTGCGCTTGATTTTATGCGTATAGATGAGAACAGTGAGCCGGATATGAACTACATATCGCAAAACCTGACGTCTGAACTGGCTAAACACCCAAACCATAAATTATTTATTACCCAGGGCTTTATTTGCCGCAACACCTTTGGCGAGGTTGATAACCTTAAACGCGGCGGCAGCGATTATACCGCATCGTTAGTGGGGGCTGCTATCAATGCTGATGAAATACAGATTTGGACCGATATTGACGGTATGCACAATAACGATCCGCGTATTGTTTGCAAAACATATCCTATAGCAGAACTGTCTTTTGACGAGGCTGCGGAGTTAGCCTACTTTGGGGCTAAAATTCTTCACCCATCCAGTGTATTGCCTGCGCAGCTAAAGAATATACCGGTGCGCCTGCTTAATACTATGCAGCCCGAAGCCCGCGGTACTGTTATTAAAGCCCATACCGATGGGCATAGCATTAAAGCCGTGGCTGCTAAAGATGGTATTACCACCATCAAAATAAAATCTACCCGCATGCTTTTGGCGTATGGCTTTTTACGCCGTGTGTTCGAGATTTTTGAGCGTTACCGTACGTCTATAGACATGATTACCACATCAGAGGTTGCTGTAGCGGTTACTATAGATAACGACCAGTATTTAGAGCCTATACTAACCGAATTGAAAGATTTTTGCAGTGTAGAAACAGAAACTAACCAAAGCATTATTTGCGTGGTGGGCGATTTTGTAGGTGAAAAGACAGGATATGCAGCACGCGTATTTGATGCATTAAAAGATGTACCCATCCATATGATATCGTATGGAGCAAGCCAGCATAATATTACTCTGCTTATTGATTCAGGAAACAAGAAGAATGCTTTGTTAGCATTGAATGAAGGAATATTTGGCTTAGTACCTGAGATGGCCTAATAGCGCAAACATATAAAAACAATAAATCCCCGTAAGTAAGGACCTTGCGGGGATTTTTATTGCTCCAGGTTTTTGCCTGATAATCTATGATTCGGTCGTAAGATATGCTTTGATAAGGCGAACCATTAGGTTGTTTAAATACTCAACATCGTATTTGCCAATGGTTGGTTCTATATGCGAGTTGCCAATGCCGCTATGGTCGGTTAAAAATACATAGGTGCCACCGGTAGCAATGCTTAAAAAGCGCATTAAAAACTCAGTGTTTTTATCAATTCCGCTTGATGTAACAGGAATAATACGGATGCCTTTTTTAGCTGCATTTGTAACCGCTTTTTGTATTTTGGCTTTATTCTCGGGGGTATTATGGGGCGGGGCGTCTAATACCAGGAACATAATACGGGCAGTTGCATCTTCGCTCCAGTCGTGTTTGTTTATTCCATCATCAAGGCCCTCCTCTACAGCTTCTTCAAAATCGCCACCACCACCGGCATATTGCGCGCTAAGGTTGGTTAGTACCTTACTCATATCATTTGTAAATGGGAAAGAGCGTACAACATACTCATCTCCTTTATCGCGGTACACATTAGCACTCACACGTATATCTACCATTTGTTCACTTTCTGCTTTAACCCTGCGCACTACATCGCTTAATTCTTCTTTCAGATAGTTTATTTCATCGCCCATAGATCCTGTAGCATCTATCATAAACATAATATCAAGCTTGTTTGCAGCTTTTGTGCTACGAGAAATATCAACAGTAATAGGGCGGATGTTGCCTGCAGAGCCTGCATCAATAGTTTTAGTACCACCTGATGTTGCTACTTCTATTGTACCACCGGCTGCAGTTTCTTTCTCAAATAAGCCTGCAAAAAGGTAGCAGTTGCCGTTGTTGTCCGATCGGCCTTCATAAACAGTTTTACCTTTTTTATCCTTCAATACCACTTTAACATCGTTTTGTGGCTTACCGCCCGATGTTACTTTTACATAGTAGCGATTACCTAAGTCAAAGCCCCAGTTAGGTTCCATCCCTTTCCAATCATTTTTTTTGCGAACACCATCAAAAAAGTCCCAGTTGAGGTTATCACTCCATTCGCCTGCTGTTAACTGGCCTGCACGGGTATCGGGTTCGCGCACCAAAGCTTTAGCGTCAGTGTCTTTATCTACATCTAAACGCGTACTTTTTCCTTTCACAACAGATAAGCTTTTCTTGTCGCTAACCTCTTTGCTAGGTGCCGATTTATATGTCGACGACTTTGATATTGAGCGCGAGCCGGAAGTTACTGAAACACCCGGGGCTGACTCCATTACGCTTCCGGTTGAATAACCAGGCGTAGTTACAGCATCGTAAGATATTGTGCTAGATTCTGCAGGGGTATCAACACTATAACTACTTGTTCTTTTTGTACTTACGTCATCGCTTTTAGAGTATTTACTCTCACTTACTACTACTACTCCCAAGCTTTTAGATGCGGAGGTCATTTCTATATCAAGTGTAATTGCTTTATTGTCTTCAACCTTTACATTTTCAATTATTTTCTTTTCAAAACCTAAGCTTTTAACTTCAAACGTGTAAACGCCGGGGGCAAGCGATAAGTTGTAGTTCCCATCTAAATCGGCAGCTACAGCGCCTTTGCTTTCTTTTCCTATAAAAGCCTGCACTGTTGCTCCCGGAATGGCTTCTTTGGTGGTTTTTTCAGTAATCTTGCCTTTAACGCTGCCGTTGGCAAGGGCGGTAATTAAAAACATTGCATACGTTAAGCCTGTGGCTACCAGCAATGTTAACATAAGTAATGCAGCTCTTTTCATAACAATAGTGTAAAATTGGTTTTACAAATGGTGGTTTACAAAAACTTTATTCTTTACTTATCGGATGTACAAAGGCATACCCTTTCCACAATATTAATTTTGTTTTACTTTTAATATATTGATAATCAGATTTATAAATTACTTGTTGTGGCTACTAAATATGGAAGCAAATACAAATTCTATTCAGTTTATATTAATACTTTTGCCACTTATATTATTGTTTTGACAGAAAAGCCAACCGTTATAACCCTGGAAATGCTGGAAGAAGGCATGGTCCTTTTGTTTAATAAGCCTTTAGACTGGACATCCTTTGATGTGGTGAACAAGGTGGGTTACATAATTAAAAACCACTATAAAAAACGGGTAAAGGTTGGACATGCCGGTACTTTAGACCCACGGGCTACAGGGCTTTTAATTCTCTGTACAGGCAAGGCAACCAAGCGTATTATTGAGTTTCAGGATATGGAAAAGGTATATACGGGGCATTTTATTATAGGAAAAACCACTCCATCTTTTGATACCGAAACCCAACCCGATGCTGAATATTCTATTGCTGGTATTACGTTAGAAAAAATCAGGGAAACCGCCCAAGGCTTTGTTGGTGTTACCATGCAATTTCCCCCCGCATATTCTGCCGTAAAAATAAAAGGCGAACGGGCATACGATATAGCGCGTAGGGGCGAAGTACCTGCAATACAGGCTAAGGAAGTTCATGTAAGAAAATTTGAAATTATTGACGAAATTATTCCAAGGCTTGGATTTGAGATAACTTGCTCAAAAGGAACTTATATCCGTTCATTAGTAAATGATTTGGGAAGTAAAATTGGCTGCGGAGCTTTTTTAGAAACGCTGCATCGCTCATCAATTGGTCGTTTTAGAGCTAATGATGCATTAGATGTAGTTTTTTTTAAAGAAATTTTAAGTTGATATATTTGTTAGTAATTTGTGGGCATAGAGAACTTTTTAGACTTAATACTTGTATGTCTCGTCAAAATTTCTTACTTTAGTGATGAAATTTAACCCAACCCCCCAATGAAGAAGTTTCTATTCACCTTATATCGTTATATGTGTCGGAGGGCATATGTAAGAACGGTATTATTATTTTTCTTTTTAACAATAACATTTTACGTAGATGGACAACAAGTTATCAATGCCGGGCCCGACCAATCAATCTCATGCGGTAGTACCGCAACGCTTACAGCCACAATCACGCCGGCCCAATCAACCTCCGCATATGCAATTAGCGAAGTCGCCTACAACCCCGACCCTTATAACCAAGGTACGGCTGTAAACCTTGGTGATGATCAAAATACCACTTCACCAATACCCATTGGCTTTTCGTTTTGTTATTTTGGTAATACTTACACTAATTTCTATATCAGTTCAAACAACTGGATAGGTTTTTCTCCAGGTCAAACAACAACCTGGGTAACAACGCCTATCCCTACCAATTCAGGCGCAGCTCCGCGTAATTCTATTTTGGGGCCCTGGCAAGATATCTTGCCAACATCAGGCCAACAGCAAATTCGTTACAGAGTATATGGTACTGCCCCTTTTCGTCGTTTAGTTGTTTCATTCAACAATATACCCATGTTTTCATGCACAGGGTTGTTGTATACCAGCCAAATAAAAATTTATGAAACTACTAACATCATAGAAACTCACATTTCTAACAAGCCGACATGTCCGGGTTGGAATAACGGTAATGCGGTACATGGATTGCACAATGCTAATGGTACTGCAGCTGTGGTTGTACCTGGCCGTAATAATAGTCAATGGAACACCGCTAACGAGGGGATGCGTTTTACACCTAATGGTGCTAATGCATACACAGTAGACTGGTTAGACCCAAACAATACTGTTGTAGGTACCGGAACATCAATAAATATTTCTCCAGCCGTTACCACAAACTATACAGCACGCTTAACTTATACTTGTGGTAATCAGCAATATACAGACCAGGTTCAAGTAGCTATTCCAAACATGCCTAATGCCATGTTTAATATATCAAGCTTTACAACCTGCGAAAACCAGCCTGTAACTGTAACCTATACGGGTAATGCTTCGCCTGCTGCTACATATAACTTTAGTTTCAATGGGGGGACAGTTATATCAGGCTCAGGGCAAGGCCCATACCAGGTGCAATGGCCTACCGCGGGTAATTATTCTGTAAGCCTAAGTGTAACTGAAAACGGGTGTACATCGGCTACTGGTGCCCTGCCTGTAACTGTTAATGCTGTGCCTACAGCTACTTTTACAGCTCCGGCAACGGTATGTAACCCTGATACTGTTACCCTCACTTATACAGGTACCAGCTTACTTTCTGCGGTATACAACTGGAACTTTAATGGTGGCAATATTATTTCAGGCACTAACCAGGGGCCATACCAAATTTATTGGCCTACTGTAGGCCCCAAAAATGTTACTTTAGATATTACCCAAAACGGATGCACTGCTACACAGGTAGTAAATACAGTAAACGTATATAATACCCCAACAGCAACTTTTGCTGCCGTATCGGGTGTATGCGAAAATACTGCTAACACTGTTACCTATACAGGTAACGCAACACCAGCAGGCACTTATAACTGGAATTTTAACGGAGGTACAGTTATATCAGGTTCGGGTCAGGGCCCTTATCAACTTTCTTGGGCCAATGCGGGTACTTATAACGTAAGTCTGTCTGTTACCGAAAATGGTTGTAACTCTACAGTAGTTACCAACCCTGTTGTTGTTAACGATGTTCCGGTAGCTTCTTTTACTTTGCCAGCAACAATGTGCCAGCCCGACATTGCCAATATTACATTTAATGGCAATGGTTTGGTAAATGCGGCTTACAATTGGAATTTTAATGGGGGCACTGTTGTTTCTGGTTCAGGCCAGGGCCCATACCAGGTGCAATGGAATACAGCAGGCGTTAAAACAGTATCATTAACTGTAACCCAAAATGGTTGTGTTTCTAACACAGCTAACAATAATGTTACAGTATATGTGGTTCCAACAGCCAACTTTGCATTAGCATCATCATCGTGCGAGGACGTTGCCCTGCCTGTAACATACACAGGCAATGCAACCCCGGCAGCTACCTACAATTGGAACTTTAATAATGGGCAGGTAAACTCAGGTACAGGTCATGGGCCTTACCAAGTGCAATGGAACCCAGGTAACTATAATGTAACACTAACGGTTTCTGAAAACGGTTGTAATTCTGCTCCTCAATCATCATCACTTACCATTTATCAAATACCAACGTCGTTTTTTACCGTAATATCACCTATTTGCCAAAACCAGCCTACTGTTATTCAGTATACCGGCAATGCAAGTAGTCAGGCTAACTATACCTGGAACTTTGATAATGGTATAGTACAACCCGGCTTTAACTATGATTTATATAACGTAGTATGGTCGGTACCAGGCACTAAATTTGTTTCGTTAGATGTAACTGAAAATGGTTGCACATCTACCCAAACAATAGAGCCTGTGGTAGTTGATACAGTGCCAAACGTGGATGCTGGTTTAGACGTTGCTTTTTGTTCTGGTGATAATGCACAAATAGGTTCTGCAGGCACAGTTGGTTTTAACTATACCTGGTCTCCAACAACAGGCCTTAACGATCCTTATTCGTCAAATCCAACAATATCATTAGTTAATAATACTACAGCTCCTATTATCTATCAATATATATTGATAGCCAATAACAATGGCCTCTGTAACTCTTACGATACTATATTAGTAACAGTTAACCCATTGCCAACGGTAAGTTTACCTAGCCAACCTGGCCAGTGTTTTGGCGGTAACGAGTTTGTTTTTACTCCAACAGGCAACTTTAGCAATAGCGCTGTTTTTGACTGGTATATAGATTTTGTATCTACAACTACTTACAATAGTAACCCTGTAACTAAATCATTTGATTCTCCAGGAGACCATATAGTAACCATATCAGTTACTGATAATGGATGTGT
>JAIXUZ010000051.1 GCA_027483285.1 Bacteroidota bacterium | reverse complement strand
CTTTTTGAACACCGCCGTAAACAACAGCTTATTAATTGGTTTGAAAAACTGCTTGCCGACAGTTTGCTAACTGCTTTTAAGTCTGATACTTCCATCAACAAAAAACTACCAAAAATTAAGCAGGCTATATTAAGCGGCAGTTTGCTGCCTGCAGAGGCAACCAATGCCTTGATTAAAAACTTTATAAATAAGTAAGAATTTGTTTTGTATTTAAAAAAAATCTTACATTTAGCGTTTGGTATTGGATATTCCTAACACATCTATGAAACGTATTTTTACCGTTCTTGCACTCCTTGCAGGAGTTGCCGGGCTTTCAGCCCAATGCACAACTACTAATGCCACAGGCTGTGTTTGCGCCACACAGGGGCAAACAAACTGTGACTTACTTCCCGACCTTCAGGCATCGTGGAAAGGCTTACTTGATAGTGATGAGTACCCACAAACGGGTGCCGGCACCAACTACAACGGCCAGGGGCCCGATGATGGACGCTTACGCATCTCCGTATCATCGCCTAACGTTGGTTATGGCTCATTTACCGTGCGCGGTAGCGATTGGTATGTTTGCGGTACCGATACCTTCCAGTCTACATCTGCACCAGGCAACTGCCCAAATGGTACACCACCGCGTAACCTTATTACTCAGCGTATTTACCACAAAAATGGTAATACTATGACGTATACCGACCGTTGGTCTGGCAGTATGACCTACCACCCTACCCACGGCCACAACCACGTTGATGATTGGTCGTTCTACACCCTTCGTATTAAAGACCCGCAAGAACCAGATCCACGTAAATGGCCTTTGGTGGGTAAAGGCTCTAAAATGGGCTTTTGCTTAATGGATTATTACGCTTGCAGCAACAATAGCGCAAACGGTCATTGCCGCACTGACAATACTGTTTACAACCAGGGAACAGCCCTTAACAGCAACAGCAACTTTCCTAACTATGGTTTAGGTGGCGGACAGTACAACTGCTCTCCGGTTGAACAAGGTATTTCTTCGGGCTGGACAGATGTTTATTACAAAAATCTGGATATGATGTGGATTAACATCCCACCAAATGTTTGTAATGGCGACTATTGGATTGTTGTTGAGGTTGACCCCCGCAATTATTTTTTAGAAACTAACGAAGACAATAACTGGACAGCCATACCTATTACATTAACCCAACAAAGTGCCCCCGGCACTGGCGCTTTTGCCTCTATTACTTCAGACAAACCTGCAAATATTTGTACCGGCGACAGTATCTTACTTTCATGCAACGCAGGTTCTGAAATGATATGGAGCACAGGCGATACTACACAAAGTATTTATGTAAAAGATGCCGGCGACTATACCGTTACCGTTACTAACTACTGTGGCACTGCTACATCACAAGTTTTTAGTGTTACCGTTGGCCAGGCTGGTTCTGCCCCTGTGGTAGAAGGCCAAACCCTTTGCGCTCCGGGTAGCGCTACAATTGCCGGCGACCCTACTTTTGAGTGGTACGATGATGAGAATGCTACCAACCTTGTGGGTACAGGCACACTTACCACCCCATTTTTAAATGGTACTACTACGTACTATGTGCGCGATGTAACGCCGCTGCCTAACAGCACCTACTTTACCGAGCCACATAACGAAGACTTTGGCGGAAATGGCTTAAGCACTTCTGACCAATACCTTATTTTTGATGCCGTTAGCCCTTTTACGCTGAAAAGTGTATTGGTTAATGCAGGTAGTGCAGGCCAACGCAAAATATACCTGCGCGATTATGCTGGTGTAGCCTTAGACTCTGCTATTGTTACCCTGCCTACAGGCCCAAGCCGCGTTACCCTAAACTTCAACGTACCTTCTGGAAACGATTACCGCCTTGCTATTGGTTCTACACGTAACCTTTACCGCAACAGCGCGGGTGTTAACTACCCGTACCAAATTCCGGGTATACTTAGCATCAAAAACTCATCAGCAGGCAACCAATACTACTATTGGTACTACGATTGGGAAGTTGAGGCACAAGGCAACACCTGTATCACTCCGTTAGCCCCTGTTACCGTTACCGTTGGCACAGGTACTATACCTACCATTAGCGGCTTAGGCACTACGTACGAAAATATTGATGCACCTGTTACCCTTGTAGGCACCCCAGCGGGTGGCACATTCAGCGGCCCGGGCGTTAGCGGCAACACCTTCGACCCTGCCCTTGCAGGTGTTGGTGGCCCTTACACTATTACCTATACCTACACTGTTGATGGCTGTACTACTACCGCCACCTCAACAGTTAGCGTTACACTGGCTACCAGCGTAAACGATATCACCGACCTTAAAGCGCCTATACAGGTTTACCCTAACCCTAGCAACGGTACGTTTACCCTAACCTTCGAAACTAAGAAACAACACAGCATGCGCCTTAACGTAACCGACCTTACCGGTCGCGTTATTTGGAGCGAAGATGTGCTAAGCTTTACCGGCAAATACAGCCGCAACTTTAGCAACGGTGGCCTTGCTCCGGGCGTTTACCTGCTAAACGTAATAATCGACGGGCAAACATCTACCCGCAAGCTGGTTATTAACTAGTTAGTAGTTGACTGTTCGCAGTTGACAGATTAGATATTAAAACCCCCACCGGTCCCGATGCTTCGGGAGGTGGGGGTTTTGTTTATCTTTATGGCAATGAAACACCTGCTTATACTATTCAGTTTGGGTATTTTGTCTTTTGCATCTAATGCACAAACATATATACCTTTTCCGGCTTCATCAGACAGTGCGGTTTGGAATATTAGTACTTCAGCTCACGAAGGTTCTTGTAGGTACTATGATGCATTTATTACCGGCGATACAACAATAAACAACAAAAACTATGTAGTATTAGGGCGGCGAGGAATATTTTATTGGTGGCAACCGGGCGACCAACCATACTGCAGTAACTCAGAATCTCACGAGTTTATTAATAATAAGCATTTTGCATACCGTGAAGATTCAACACATAAAATCTATTTCCGTTATCTGTATAGTTTAACTGACACTAATGAGTTTTTACTATATGACTTTGGATTACAAGTAGGAGATAGCTTAAAAGGACATTTTGCGGATATTACAAATCAAGGTATAATGCCAATTGTTTCGAGTATTGATTCTATAGAAATAGATAATAATTGGAGAAAAAAAATTAATTTCAAAAACAGCGGAGATAGTTTAGAGGGTTGTTTTTATTTAATAGAAGGTATAGGATGTAATACCGGGTTGTTAGAGATGCAGGTATGCCCGTTTTTTGAAAGTATAGCAATATTAAATTGTTTTAAATTAAATGGGGATGTAAAGTACCCAATCATCAACCCTTTTTGCAACGACTATAGTTATATTACCAGCAACGAAGAAAACAAACCTATTGCCTTATACATCTACCCCAACCCCGCCAGCAATTTTGTGAGTATTTCACTTCCTACAAATCAAATTAATAGCCGGCTAAGTATTTATAATTTAACAGGCCAGTTGGTTTTACAAAAGCCCATAATATCAACCCAAATACCTATTGCAGACTTAGGCAACGGTATGTACATTTTTGTTATTACTGCTGATGATAAAGTACTAAGCAGGCAACGGGTGGTGGTGGCGAGGTAGTATTAAAGGCTCCCCTCCTGCCAAGGAGGGGAATGAATCCCGACACCGAAGGTGGTCGGGAGAAAAGGGTGGTGGCTGCATATTGCCACCCCCTCCCCCCGACACTAGCGGTCGGGGTACTCCCCCTTGGCAGGGGGAGAGCATTGTTCTAAGCATAAAAAAAATCCCCCCAGCAAAGCTGAAGGGATTTTAAATATTTAAAGTTCAACTAACTGAGAACTGGCAACCGGGAACTGAGAACTACTCAGCAATCATCAATTTACCGGTTTTAATGATGGCACTTTGCTCGTTAGCTACGCGGTAAATATACATACCGGCTGTTAAGCCGCTAACGCTAATGGTGTTTTGGTTAGCTGTTAGCATGCTAGAGCTTACGTTACGGCCTGTAGCATCAAAAATAG